>NZ_KB849162.1:0-142855 GCF_000367905.1 Acinetobacter sp. CIP A162
AAGTGTAGCTATGAGGGGGCAGTTGCATTAGCTTGTATATTTATTTGGCTACCTTTATCGGGTAAATTCTATACTTGAAATGTCAACAGACCCTAGTTATTCAGTAAGTTAAGCGGCTATCTAAAATCTTTATCTGAAATTGATAATGTTTTTTGCAACTCTACCAAAGATAATAAATCTCCAACTATCAAGTATGTGTAAATAACATAACGATCAGCTTCTTGCCTAGAAGTAATAATATCATGAGAACCTTTCTGAGCAGCTTTGAAAATAGCATCTAACCGCTCGCCCAAATATTTCATCTGTGAACCAACGATTTCCTCAAATCTTTTAGAGTCTGACTGCTCATCAACATATGCAATAATTCGATTTATATAATTATCCACACCTAATTTAGGGTCTGTTGACATTTACTGTTCAAAAAAATAGCGAGAAAGTAAAATTTAATCGCCAAACTAAATTTACTTCTCGCTATGCCTCGTACAATGCTGAATGATCAACACTGGTCTAAGTTACTTTCTATTTTCCGAAATTTTGATATCTATTTCAAATCTAATTTGAGAAATTTTGTCGAAGCAATACTTTATAGAATAAGAACAGGCTGCCCATGGCGTGATTTGCCTAAAGAATTTGGTTCGTATAACTCAATCTTTAAAAAATATAATCGTTGGTGTAAAAATGATAAGTTAATGAAAATATTTAAATTAATTTCTTCAAGTGCTGATATGGAATGGGTTTTTATTGATGGTAGTCATGTTCGGGCACACCAACATTCTGCTGGAATAAAAGATCAGGATATTTCTAAAAGCATTGGTGGAAATAGTTCTAAAATACACTTAGCTGTTGATGCGGATGGCAATCCAATCGAAATTATTATCTCCGATGGAACGATACATGATGTCAAGATTGCTCCCAAAATGATTGAAAAACTTGATTTGAGTGAAACGGAAGTATGTTGTGCAGACAAAGGATATGACTCTGAATCATTAAGAGAACAAATATCTGCGAAAAAAACTAAAGCGAATATTCCAAGAAAATCAAATACTCAGTCAAATAATGATCATATGGATTGGTATTTATATAAAATCAGACACTTAGTTGAGAATGCATTTTGTAGGTTAAAGCAGTTCAGAGGAATAGCAACACGATATGATAAGCTAAAGTGTAGCTATGAGGGGGCAGTTGCATTAGCTTGTATATTTATTTGGCTACCTTTATCGGGTAAATTCTATACTTGAAATGTCAACAGACCCTAATAATTTTAATTTTACCATTGTCTAAATTAATAGTCTTATCCTCTCTAGCAGGATAAATCACATCAGCAGTATCTTGAAATATTTGCCTACAACTATGAACAGCATTTGACCAATCCTCTGAATTTTCGGACGTTAAATTCTCATAAACAGATGCAAATTTTTGTGCTGATAATGGTACTAAACCTCCAATTTTTCCGTCTACAAACTTTCTTGTTCTAGAAAAAATATCTGACGTAATTTTTGAATATTTTAGCTCATAATATTTATTAGACACATATTCGTATACAAAAACTTGTCGTTTAATTAGAAATTGAGAGTCCGTGCTAATACCATCTCTTAAACTCTTTCTTTCTAAAAAATTACTAGGGCGTGTCCTCATTTGAAGAATTGGTTTTAAATACTTAAAATCCTCCTTTAAGCTCTTTTCATTTCTATATTTTTTCAATGGCACGTACTCTTCTCACTGATGATATTTGGCAGCAAATTCAAGATACTATGCGATTACATGGTTGTTACTGTTCAAAAAACAGTAGAAATATCATGGAAGCCATCTTATGGAAACTGCGCACAGGCGCCACATGGCGCGATATTCCTCAAGAATTTTGCCCTTGGCAAACTGCTTACAATCGCTTTAATCGCTGGGCAAGTAAGGGATTATGGGATAAATTTTTTTTAGATTACGAGGCGTCTTGGATCAAGAATGGGTATTCATTGACGGAAGCTACATACGCGTGCATCAACATGCAAGTGGAGCTCGGTATGGTTTCGAAAGAGCAATTGGACAATCACGCGGTGGACAAACAACAAAAATACATCTTGCAACCGACGCGAATGGATTACCGATTGATTTTAAAATCACTGGGGGTGACGTCCACGACAGTCAAGTTGCAAAACAACTGATTGATATTGTAGGCGAGGCAACATATCTCATTGCTGACAAGGGATATGATGCTGAGCACATTCGAATATGTGCTAAGAACAAGAATATGATTCCTATTATTCCATTGAGATCAAACAGTAAGAGATCGAATAAAGAATTTGATAAATATCTATATAAATTAAGATATTTAGTTGAAAACGCTTTTGCGAGATCAAAACATTTCCGTGCTATTGCAAACTCGATTTGATAAACTAGCACGCAATTATAAATCTATGCGTATAGCCTGCATATTTATTTGGTGCAAAGCCAAATGAGGACACGCCCTAATAATTTCTTCACTTAATTTTAAAGCTTCATACAATGACTCTTGATTAACTTGCAATGTTCTAATTCCAAAGCATTATTGTAGTTATTCTCTTATATACTTTAGTTCTTATTAAATTTCAATTAGTGAATTTCTTTCATCTTAACCTTAGAAAATATCAGTATATCAAATCTTTACTATCTAATTAAATCGTTAAAATATAGGGTTTAGATTTAAACCCATATAACTATGTCAAACAAACTTGAACGTCAGAAATTGACTCTCCCAGCAGGTCATGACAAGCTTCTGCTTCACTCCTGCTGTGCACCATGCTCGGGTGAAGTGATGGAAACCCTAATTGAATCAGGCATCGACTTTTCGATCTTTTTTTATAATCCCAATATTCACCCTGTCAAGGAATATGAAATCCGTAAGGAAGAAAATATTCGCTTTGCAGAAAAACATAATATTCCTTTTATTGACTGTGATTACGATACAGACAATTGGTTTGCACGTGCCAAAGGCATGGAAAATGAGCCAGAGAAAGGTATTCGCTGTACCATGTGTTTTGATATGCGCTTTGAACGGACTGCCCTTTATGCAGCTGAAAATGGCTTCAGCCTAATTAGTAGCTCATTGGGTATTTCTCGTTGGAAAGATATGAAGCAGATCAATGATTGTGGGCATCGTTCTGCTTCACATTATGAAGGTATCACCTATTGGGACTACAACTGGCGTAAAAATGGTGGTGCTGTTCGTATGCTTGAAATCAGCAAGAAGGAAGAATTCTACCAACAAGAATATTGTGGCTGTGTATACTCCTTACGTGATACCAACCGTTGGCGTATGAGCCAAGGTCGTGATCGCATCAAATTGGGCGTGAAATTTTATTCGAATGCCATGGATGATGAAAGCTAAGCTTCAGTCGCCAGATACCAATTTTTCCAGGAACTGGTTCCACGGACTTCAATGGGTACAGTTGGAATCAGTTTTTCTTTTAGAACGTCAGTCTGTCCCACGGCTTTGGCAAGTCGGGCTTTCACAGAATGAATGCATTCACGATCTCCAAACTCACAGCGATCCAATGTCGTACCACCACAAGGACCATTCGCCAATCCTTTGGGACAAGTTTCAGGGCAAATATATAAAGTATCTCCTAACCTACATTGACCACAACTTTCACAACCCACGACCCCTTGCTTAGAGATAAATTCAGTTTTTAACAATGCTTTTGCTGCAGGCGTATTTTCCCAGAATGAGGCTTTAAAAATAAAATGCCCCACACCTTTGGCAATTTTGGACTCAAATAGAGCCTTGTGCATGAAATGCAATTGCTGATATTTAATAAGCTGGCTAGAGGATGGTTGGCGGGAATAATAAGCTAATTGTGGCACGAGTTCCTTTTTAGTCTCCACTTGCCACAGTGCATTCCAGAGTGCTTCAAGTTCCTGTAAACCATAATGTCGATATTGTTCAATATATTTTTCTAAAAGCTTTTGCTCTTCAGGCTTATGGCATGCTGAAAGATGCACACCTGCAAAACCCAAATACTTACACATCAATATTTGTATAGCACAACGTTTATAAGTATTCTCAGTTCGTCCATCCTGTTTTTCCTGAGCCAACACTCGTAACATGTGTGGTGTAATCACAATTCCTGCGATCTTATGTTTCACCATAAAATTGGCACGTGCCAAACTAAGTGGCATAACACAAGCAAGTATATTTTGTGGGTATCGATGACGATTTAAAAAAGCCTTGGCTTGTTTTAAAGCCTCCATATCGTAACCCAACTGGGTAACGATAAAGTCTGCTCCTGCTTTAATCTTTTTGTGAAGTTTTAAATATTGTGCATCACGTTCAGCTTCAGCATATTTAAAGGGATTAAAAGCTACACCAATATGAAATCCACCATAACACTTTGCGGCCATGACCGCATTTACAGACTCTAAATATCGGGTGCGATTCGTTCCAGCTTGACTATTTGTATGCCCTTTTAACTTATCACCTGTGAGAAGCAGTAAATTTTTTTGTCCCGAAGCTTGAGTTAATTTTAAGAAGGTCTCAAAATCAGTAATATCCCGACTTTTCCCTGAATAATGGATGATTTTTTCCACTGATGAAGGAAATGTCTTCGCACATTCAAGTGGTGGCAAATCACTATCGGCATGCACTCGATCTGCCAAAGTGATCGCGCATGGAAATTCTGCTAAAGACATTGGTACGGCAATGCCCCCCTTAGCAGAACTTAAATATTCCAACAAAATACAAAACTGATTGTGCTTAAAATGGGAAGCAAGCTGTGACATAAAATAAAGTTCAAATAAAAATGATTAAAGCAGGTCGCTATTATATTCGACCTAACAGAATCAGCCCGATTAATCTTAAACAGGCTGATATAGAAAATTTTAGTCAACAATTATGCAATGAATCTATTCACTACATTCAATCAGGCAACTTTCTCATTAGATTCTCGCTCTAATGTGAAATGAAATGCCTATTTTTCAAGAATATTTTGATACGACTTAATGAAGTTCTCTTCTATCCATTTACCTTGCTTAAGATTCAATTGAACACGTTCAACACCGTCATAAACTTTACGAGTTAAGAGAAATCATTATTGTGAACAGACTATTTCTCTAAGTTGATTCATCACAACATGTAATTTATAGCCATAGAACCGGCCCATTGAGCTTTTACCACGAGATGCAATTTTAGATAATGATTTATGGCGGTGAATAGGTTTGTGCAACAAAGCCTATTCTAATTAAAACTTGGATTTCATAACCATTAATTTACAGTACAACTATCAATAAAATCGCCCCACCATTGCATCATTTCCATACGCTGATTAAAATATTCTGCATGATTATAACTTGCACGGGTTTTATTTTTATCAGTATGAGATAGCTGTGCTTCAATCCAATTTGATTGAAATAAACCGGATTCATTTAATATGGTACTAAATGTCGATCGTAACCCATGAGAAGTTAATTCATTTTTAGTATATCCCATTTTTCTGATAATCAAGTTCAGGGTATTAAAATGAATAGGTTTATTATTGTTTCGGGGGCTAGAAAACACATATTTTTCGCCATGAGACCAAACGAGTGCTGATTTCACAACTTCAAGTGCTTGATCAGATAGTGGAACAAAAAAATCAGGGATATCATGACCTAAAATAACCTTTCTTCTATATTGTTTAATATGTAAGGCTGGTATTTTCCATATTTTTTTATCTAGATCGAAGTGATGTGGTTCACAAAGCAATAATTCTCCACCACGGACGCCTGTATATAATTTAAACAACAGGGCTTTTTTAATAATAGGATCTGTATTAATCTGATTTAATTTAGCTAAGAAATTAGATAGTTCATCTGAATTTAAATGAGGATAGTTTTTCTTAATCTTATTGTTGACTAATATTTTATGAAGTCCATGTGCAATATTATATTCACAATACCCCATCGCTACCGCATAATCATAAATCTGATTTAAATAACTATAGGCTTTCTTTACAGGTTCTTTTACATTTCTAGATTCTATATTTTTAATAATCTTAACTAGATCATATCTTTTAATTTCCATAAATGGCATTAGTCCAATATTTGGATAAACATCCTGATCTAAACATTTTTTTGCGAGCTGAATTACACCGCATCGTGGTTCATCTTCAAAGGAATTTTTAATTTTAAATTCTAACCACTCTTCACAAATATCCTGAAAAGTTTTGATGTATTTTTTATGCAGTGGTTTATTTTCATAATTATTAAATTTATATTCATCCCGGACTGATCTGGCCTCTTTCAAGGACATTACAGGATATTCACCCAACTTCATGCGAGGACGTTTATTTGTCCCTGCAAGTGAATAGCGGTAACTCCAAGATTTACGTCCGTTTGGTTCTACCTTCAAACTTAAGCCATCATCATCTGCCAGAAAATAGATTTTTTCC
This sequence comes from Acinetobacter sp. CIP A162, assembly GCF_000367905.1. Taxonomy (GTDB): domain Bacteria; phylum Pseudomonadota; class Gammaproteobacteria; order Pseudomonadales; family Moraxellaceae; genus Acinetobacter; species Acinetobacter lwoffii. Next base: position 6,396 of record NZ_KB849162.1, read on the forward strand.
TTTGGTTTAGCTTGACGTACCTTAATTTCAGTAAGACTCATGAATTTTTAACCTAACCACAAATGGCACTGCTCAATTCAATTATAGCAAATTTAAGCGATATTCATATGATGCGTATCATACGCATCACATATTTTTATAAGTAATTGTTAAATAAAATTTATATTTAGATTGGTTATTCCCTAGTAACCAATTAATTAACCATTGATTTTGCAAGTCTTAAATTGGCATTTGAAGTGCAACCCCATGTTATGACTATTCACATTTCTGCTCCATCATTCATGGTTACTTATTAGTTATGTTATTATGTCAGGAGCGATACAAGAATTAGGGTAACCTTATTATGGAAATAGCGAATACGAAATTACTAGCTGGCGCTTTGATAGCCCTAACTTTAACTATAGTTAGCCCTGTCGTACTTGCAAATGATAACAATGATATACGAAAGACTATTGTAGTTAAGTTTGCTAAAAAAGCTCACCCTGCAAATTATTACGGAAGGATAGATGGATACAAGTATGATTCCTAAAAATTTTATGCTAAAAAAGGGCAAAAGTTAAAAGTGAAGTTGACTGGAGGAAATGTTGAAGCTTACTTATGGGGTAATCAATTAAAAGACTCCATCAATCTTGGAGAATATTCTCCAGAGCTTGATGATAAGGGTATTTATATTTTACCTGCTTCAGGTGAGTATGAAATTAGAGTATTACAACCTAGATCACAGGCAAGAAAAGATAAAAAACCTCAATACTGGATGAGTATTAACATTAAATAAAGACTTGCTAGATTTTTTTAAAAGACTGTAAATTAAATTGTGTAATTGCCTGAATTTGCTATGTTCATATTCACAACGGAGTCAGGCAACATGATGAACGAACAAAAACTAAAAGACCTTGCAGCAGAATTTGCTAAAGGAATCAAAACAGAAGACGATCTCAATCAATTCACCCGATTGTTGACTAAACTCACTGTTGAAACGGCTCTCAATGCCGAACTTACCGAACATCTCGGACATGAAAAGAATGCTCGTAAGAACGGTTCAAATGCTCGTAACGGTTATTCCAGTAAGACCGTGCTGAGCGATGATGGTGAGATTGAGATCACCACACCACGAGATCGTGATGGCACATTTGAGCCACAGCTAATTAAAAAGAATCAGACTCGTATCACGCAAATGGATAGCCAAATTCTATCCCTTTATGCCAAAGGCATGACTACCCGTGAAATCGTGGCTACTTTCAAAGAAATGTACGATGCTGATGTATCGCCAACGCTTATTTCCAAGGTGACTGATGCTGTTAAGGAGCAAGTCGCTGAATGGCAAAACCGTCCGCTGGATGCACTCTATCCCATCGTCTATATGGACTGTATTGTAGTTAAAGTCCGTCATAATGGCAGTGTTATCAACAAGGCTGTATTCCTTGCCTTAGGCATTAATCTTGATGGACAGAAAGAACTGCTCGGCATGTGGATGGCTGAGAATGAAGGTGCAAAGTTCTGGCTGAATGTCCTGACTGAGCTTAAAAACCGAGGGTTGCAGGATATTCTGATCGCCTGTGTGGATGGACTAAAAGGCTTTCCTGATGCCATTAACAGCGTATACCCGCAAACCCATATCCAGCTGTGCATTATCCATATGCTGCGTAACAGCTTGAAATACGTATCATGGAAAGATTACAAGGCCGTCACTCAGGATTTAAAAGCCGTTTATCAGTCACCTACTGAAGAGGCAGCCTTGATGGCCTTGGATCAATTCGCCCAAACATGGGATGACAAGTACCCACAGATCAGCAAAAGCTGGCGTACACACTGGGAGAATCTAAATACCTTCTTTGCTTATCCAGCCGAGATACGCAAAGCCATCTATACCACCAATGCGATCGAATCATTAAACAGCGTAATACGTCAGGCGATCAAAAAGCGTAAAGTCTTTCCAACGGATGATTCTGTACGTAAAGTGATTTACCTGGCAATTGATGCAGCGTCTAAAAAGTGGAATATGCCTATTCGCGACTGGCGTTTAGCCATGAGCCGCTTTATTATTGAATTCGGTGACCGCTTAAGCAATCACCTTTAAATTTATGAAAAGCAATTACACAAAATTATTTACAGGCTCTTTTTTAAGCTTTTATACCAGGGTTCAAAAACTATTGCCAGTTAAACGGGGCGTGATTTTTACATATATGTTTTTATATTAATAAAAATGATATAGATACGTAATTCATAGAGATCGTTTCAATTTAGCAATCTCTAAATACATCTTGTAATTGGCATGTTGAATCCGTTCATTTGAGGGGTCGTATTGCTTCTGGACTTCATCTAAGAAAGGAGTTTCTTCACATAATTCAAAGTACCTTTCCATCGGTGTTTTACCTTTCAAAGCCGAATGTGGTCTCATCCAGTTATAGTAATGCTGCCATTCTGCCAGTTTGCTCTGAATTTCCTCTGAATCGATATCTACAGTAGCGTAGAACTCAGATTTATCAGTCTTTTGTGAGCGCTCTACCTTGCCATTCAGATGAGGTGAACCCGGTTTATTTGGCCTAAATTTGATTCCATACTGCATCATTTTTTCTGTACTTTTTCAGCAAAGAATGCTCGTCCACGATCGGTCTGTATTCGCTGTATGAGAAAAGGTATTTCTTCAATTACACAGTTAAAAAGTCGAGTGTATTCGCAGCTGTTCGGCGTTTATATATCCTTAAAACGCGATATCGTGTGCAGTCATCGATAGATGTGTACTGATATAGTCCAGGACCCAGTTTACAGGTATCCATTTGAATTCTATCGCCTGGTAATGGACGTTCATAACAAATGTAATCTACTTTACGACGGAATTTTTTAATCGGTTTGACTTAATGGGTGGATAGTACTTTATGGATAGTCGCCAAGGACAACGAGACTCCGTGCAGCTCATTAATTCGGTTTGCAAACGTCGAGCACCAAGATTTCTAGCTGAGCGCATTTCCAATATTAAAGCTTCTAGCTCAGCATTGATTTTAGTATTTGGCGATTTTAAGGGACATTTACTATGACTACTTAATCCATCAATACCTTGTTCAGAATATCGTTTCCACCACTTGCGTAAAGTTGGTCTAGAAATGCCACATCTCCGACAAACCAGGCCAGCATTATTGGTCTCTTCAAATAATTTAACCCATACGAGTCTTTGTTGAATTTCTCTGTTCATAGACACCCATTATATTGAAGTGATGTCTATGAATCACACAGATTATCATAAGGCTTTTGAAACTGTCGCACCTCATGTTTGAATTCACCCATTAACAGAGTGCGAATTAGTCCTTGATCATGTTTGACCACATTTCAAGGAATAGTGTCCAACTTTCGGTATGCAGATTATGGTGTGGGGTTCTCTTAAAGTTTAAACCTTATTATTTTACTTCAGTAATGCTGATTGGCTGGTCTTTTACAAATTCAACAACCCCTTCACCACGTTTAAAGTGAATTGAAACTCCATTATTATTAGCTAAACGAATACCACTACCAGCAACTGTTTGCTTTAAACGATATACCATGCCTGAGTTATCAGTCATTAAAGCAGTTTCAAAGTTATCCGATGATTTCAGAAAAATTAATAAACCATTCGGACCAGAAAATTTAAGGACCTGCGTATCAGCTGAAGTATTGCTTGTAGCCTTATCTTGTAAAGTTTCAGTCTTTGGACTCGAAGTACACCCAGTCATTGCTAAAACTAACAAAGTTAAACTTAAAAAATATTTCATTTAACTACCTTTTTCATCTGTAAATCATAGGTGTATTTATACTAATTGTTATAATTTAACAATAAAACAAATATTACTTTTTTTTACATAAAAAAGCCATAAATCGCATTTTGAACCTTACCGGATTTATCGGAGATTTTTTTATTTAAGTTAGGCCACCTGACTTAACGGGTTAATCTTATCATAGTACATTGCTTCAAACTCAAAAGGCGATACATAACCCAGTGCACTGTGTACATGCTTTTTATTAAACCAATCTACCCAATTTAATGTCGCAAGTTGTACATCTGCTAAACTTTGCCAATCTGCTTTTAAATATTCAATCATCTCTGTTTTGTATAAGCCATTAGGGGGTCATTTTTACACTGCCGCTAACAAAAGCATTATCGTATGAGTCCCCCGTTGTACCGATTGATGCTCGTAAATTTGCTGCTTCTAAACGATTGGTATAGCGAATGGAAAGGTATTGAACACCTCTATGGGAATGATGAATCACATTCCTTGGCATACCTCAATCGTGCAATGCTTGCTCCAGTGCATCGAGCACCATATCTGTATTCATACGTGTTGATACTTTCCATCCAACAATTGCTCGTGAGAACACATCAATAATAAAGGCGGTATAGACCCAGCCTGAATTTGTTTGAATATACGTAAAGTCACTCACCTGAGATACCGTCTTGGTAGTCAATCAATAATTGAACCGCTCTATCTCTGATTTCAGGGGTATATTTTACTTTTTTCATCGGAACACTACGCTTCGCTACGTCGTGCGAAGCAATGCTTCTCATCTCAGGAAAGTTGGTCTCCAACAAACCCGGTACGGTTCACAATGAGGTTCATGCACGTGTAGCAGTCCTTAACAGATTTACAGAATTAGGTCGACCACTTACCCAAGTTACGCCTTAAATTTGGCTCAATTAGGGGCGCTTTGCCTTTCAAATATTTGTGCAATAAAGCCGTTGGAAAGTAACCTTGAAACAAGTTATAAGCTTCTTTTTAATAAATTACTGAGTATTTGTATAAATATTCAACATCTGATTTTTTTTAAACCAGATATTGAATTAAAATAAAAACCAATAAACAAGAACAAACATCATTGGTATTTATATTTTAATTATGTTCATTTACAATAAAAATTACTAAGTCAATACATATTTAGTCTAAAATATCCATCAATCAAAAATGTGTGATAGCTTCGAACGTTAATCTTTGTATACTTGTAATTTTGAGTATTACTTCAATTCTCTAAGCTAATTCTTTACAAGTGTTCCTATCACCATAATTGTTATTCTTGTCTTCGCTATAAAGCGATCCAAACCTGCCCTCCATGGTCATAATCGCATGAACAAATTTTTAAAATACCTATTGGTATTCATCGTTCTGCTTATTATTGCAGCACTAATCTTTTTATTTAGACCTATCGCGTCTAAGAAAATTCAAAACACCAGCAATGAGCCTGTCGTTGACGCAGTCTTAGTTGGTGGTGGCATCATGAGTGCAACCCTAGGCACATATCTTAGTGAACTTGAGCCAAACTGGCAAATTCGTATGTATGAACGCCTAGACAACGTTGCCCAAGAAAGCTCAAACGGCTTCAACAATGCTGGCACAGGCCACTCTGGCTTTATGGAAATGAACTATACCTCTGAAAAAGATGGAAAAATGGACATTTCTAAAGCTGTGAACGTTGCGGAACAATTTGAAGTTGCAAAACAGTTCTGGTCTTATCAAGTCAAAGAAGGCGTTTTGGGTCAACCAAATAGCTTTATCAACCCTGTACCGCACATTGCCTTCGTTTGGGGCGATAACGTGAATTTCCTAGAAAAACGTTACGCTGCAATGGTTAAAAACCCAATGTTTTATGGCATGAAATTCTCTGAGAATCCTGCTGAAATTAAACAATGGGCACCATTGGTGATGAATGGCCGTGATGCTGCACAAAAAGTAGCTGCAACACGCATGGATGTAGGTTCGGATGTGAACTATGGTTCGATTACCACTCAATTGGTCGATCACCTTAAAAAACAATCTAATTTCCAGTTACAAACATCGACTGAAGTGACTGGCATTAGCCAAAACGATGATAAAACGTGGACTGTTTCATTTAAAAACCTCACTACAGGGAAAACAGATCACGTGAAAACGCGCTTTGTCTTTATTGGTGCAGGCGGTGCAGCGGTTAAACTTTTACAAATGACAGGCTTACCAGAAGCGAAGCAATATGCTGGCTTCCCTGTAGGTGGCGTGTTCTTAATGACCGACAACCCAAAAGTCACTGAAGGCCATACTGCAAAAGTTTATGGTCGTGCTGAATTAGGCGCACCACCAATGTCTGTTCCACATATTGATACACGTTATATCGACGGTAAAAAATATGTGTTGTTTGGTCCATTTGCAACTTATTCAAACAAGTTCTTAAAACAAGGTTCTCAGCTTGATTTATTGAAATCAACCACTAAGAACAACGTTTTACCAATGACCGCTGTGGGTATGGAAAATCTTGATTTGGTGAAATACTTAGTTAGCCAAGTCATGATGACCGATGAAGACCGTTTTAATGAGTTGAAAAAATACTATCCTGATGCAAAACCAGAAGACTGGCGCATGAATCAAGGTGGTCAACGTGTTCAAATCATTAAGAAAGAACCAGGCAAACCTGCAAGCTTGCAATTTGGTACCGAGATTTTTGCATCACAAGATGGTGCTGTGACTGCCCTATTAGGTGCGTCTCCTGGTGCTTCAACTTCCCCTTATATTATGTTGAGCTTGCTTGAAAAAGCATTCCCTCAGCAAGTAGCAGGTAAATGGAATCCGAAATTACATGAAATTGTAAAATCGTACCAACAAGAACTCAGCACTAATCCTGTGCTTCTTGACCAAGTTCGCCAATACACCAGCACAACCCTTGGTTTGAAATATACACCTATGGCTAAAGCTGCAAATGACGAAACTATTGCGGTAGCAAAAGCACAGTAATCTGCTTTAAACCCTAAAAAGGATGGACTTTGCGCCATCCTTTTTTAATTCATATTTGAAACTATTCTGTTTATGTCGCTTTTCCATTCCGATGCTTTTTTGGCCTTTCGTTCACGTGATTTTTCACTTCTGAGTGTCAATCAGTTGTGCTTAATTCTAACCATCATGATTCAAGAAGTCGTCATTGCCTATAGTATCTATCAACTCACTCAAAATCCACTCAGCCTTGGCATGATTGCCTTAATTGAGTTACTCCCCTTTATTTGCCTCTCCCTGATCAGTGGCGACTGGGCTGATCGCTATAACCGACAAAAAATTGTGCAGTGGAGTTTTAGCTATAGCACTTTAATTCCATTATTATTTATTGTTCTTTTTTCTCAGTACCAACAACATCACATTCAACAAAATACTCTTTTATGCGGCATTTATAGCCTCATCTTTTGCTTAGGCATACTTAGAGGCATTTACAGCCCATCATTTAATTCATTACGCCCTTTTCTAATCCCCGAGTCAGCCTATAGCAATGCAGCCACATGGACCGCGCTCATTTGGCAAATAGGCGGCATTTTAGCGCCTTTATGCGCAGGACTTTTACTCGGCCAACTTGGGCTTGAAAAAACCCTCTTTATTATTTTTTTCTTGTGTTGCGTGGGTAGCATCTGCTTATTCGGATTAAGTCCTCGTCAATTCCCTAGCCCCCATAAACAGCATTTAAGCAAAAGTTTGAAAGAAGCCTATTTGTTTATTTTTAAACATCCACTAATGTTTTGGAGTATGTTGCTGGATCTCAGCGCCATGCTTTTTTGTAGTGTCATTATCTTACTGCCTATTTTTGCACACGATATCCTGCATCTTGGTGTTGAAGGCTTAGGTATACTCAGAGCTGCACCAGCTATTGGCGCCTGTATCATGATGTTGATGTTGACCTGTTATTCTCCGATGCAAAATGCATGGAGAAATATGCTCTATAGTAGTTTTGCAATTGCTTTGTGTACTTTAGCCTTTGCACTATCCTCCCATGTTTGGCTCTCAGTCTTCTTCCTTGTTTTAATCGGTGCCTTTGATAGCATCAGCATGGTCATTCGACAAACTTTATTACAGCAACTCCCCCCAAAAGCACTATTAGGGCGTGTAGCGGCTTTAAATGGCATATTAGTCACTTCAGGCAATCAGCTCGGTGCCCTACACATGAGCCTGATGACGCGCTATTTTTCTGTGGTGCCAGCAGTACTTATTGGAGGGACGCTGTGTTTAATAATCTGTGGTCTAAGCTTTACTCGTACGCGACATTTATTCAAGCCATCTCCAACACTAAAAAAACATGCCACAGTGGCAAAAAGTGAATAGCATGTTAAGCTTCAAATCTTCTTTTAATATGATGTGAGTTTTCAATAGAGCAAATTATGAAACAGATTTTCCCCTTTTCACATATTCTCTATACCAAACTCTATTCTTTCGTACTATCAGTGTTGTTGGCTTATTGCCTATTCAATGCAATTTATACGTTCATTATTGGTGGAACTGGTTTTTATTTATTTGCAACTTTTATTTTAGCTTTTCAATGTAATTTCGCGTTACGCACTTCTCTCCATGACCGTATTTACACCAGTTTAGGGATAGTTTTGCTTATTATTGGGTTATTGTATACACATGGAATTCACTTTCTAAACCATTTAAAAACAATTGTATTGGTTCCTGCTTTAATTTTAACTGCCTTTGGAATAGATAATTTATATAGAAAGCCAAATAGACTTAGTTGTCTTAAAGTTGGACTGATCCTCGGCCTATTGCTATTAGCTTATATTCAATATTATGATTTAGGGTCTGTTGACATTTCAAGTATAGAATTTACCCGATAAAGGTAGCCAAATAAATATACAAGCTAATGCAACTGCCCCCTCATAGCTACACTTTAGCTTATCATATCGTGTTGCTATTCCTCTGAACTGCTTTAACCTACAAAATGCATTCTCAACTAAGTGTCTGATTTTATATAAATACCAATCCATATGATCATTATTTGACTGAGTATTTGATTTTCTTGGAATATTCGCTTTAGTTTTTTTCGCAGATATTTGTTCTCTTAATGATTCAGAGTCATATCCTTTGTCTGCACAACATACTTCCGTTTCACTCAAATCAAGTTTTTCAATCATTTTGGGAGCAATCTTGACATCATGTATCGTTCCATCGGAGATAATAATTTCGATTGGATTGCCATCCGCATCAACAGCTAAGTGTATTTTAGAACTATTTCCACCAATGCTTTTAGAAATATCCTGATCTTTTATTCCAGCAGAATGTTGGTGTGCCCGAACATGACTACCATCAATAAAAACCCATTCCATATCAGCACTTGAAGAAATTAATTTAAATATTTTCATTAACTTATCATTTTTACACCAACGATTATATTTTTTAAAGATTGAGTTATACGAACCAAATTCTTTAGGCAAATCACGCCATGGGCAGCCTGTTCTTATTCTATAAAGTATTGCTTCGACAAAATTTCTCAAATTAGATTTGAAATAGATATCAAAATTTCGGAAAATAGAAAGTAACTTAGACCAGTGTTGATCATTCAGCATTGTACGAGGCATAGCGAGAAGTAAATTTAGTTTGGCGATTAAATTTTACTTTCTCGCTATTTTTTTGAACAGTAAATGTCAACAGACCCTAGTAGAACTGCAAAATTATTATGACTCTTTACATAATGATGAGACTTGGCAGCAATTTGGCGCATTATAACAGCTAGCACAAAAAAATTTGGTGGGTGAAAAATTTACAATCCTAATTCTGATTTATCATGTTATTACATAGGAAAACTGCCTTTAAAAGACGGGTCTTGCTAGTCTAGAATTGCAGACGAAAGGGAATAAAATGCCTGTATATCCGATTCTAGAAATTGATCATTTTCAGCATCATAAACAAAAGATTTTTCTTCTAATAAGTATTGGCCATCTTGCTCACTAAGAAAATTTTAAAGTTATTTGCTTGATCAGGGAAAATTTGTTCTCCGTCAAAAAAAGATCATAACAATCTCGAACGGCTTTGTTGCGCAAAGCTGTTCTTAAGGACTTTTTCAGCAATATAATTTTCAAATGAAGAAGCATACACACAAAATCTACCGCACAACCAATTGGCCCGCATATAACCGAGCACTCATGAGTCGCGGAAATATTGCCATTTGGTTTGATCCTGCTACGCAATGGTATGCGCTATCAAAAGGCAAACAAGGGCGAAATCAAACCTACTCCGACGCAGCCATCCAATGCTGCTTAATGATTAAATCCTTATTCCGTCTGTCTTTACGTATGGTCACTGGCTTTATGCAAAGTCTGATTAAACTTTGCGGCTGAGCAGCCCCGAATATCAGTGATATTCGTACAGTACGCTTTGTAGAAGACAAAAGCATATTGATATTGCAATCTTGGAGAATATTCTCCAGAGCTTGATAATAATGGTATTTATATTTTACCTGCTTCAGGTGAGTATGAAATTAGAGTATTACAACCTAGATCACAAGCAAGAAAAGATAAAAAACCTCAATACTGGATGAGTATTAACATCAAATAAAGAATTGCTAGATTCGTTTAAGTTTTAATACAAGGGTTCAAAAACTATTGCCTGTTAAACTGGGGCGTGATTTTTACGTGTATGTGTTTATGTTAGTAAAATGATGTAGTTTACTTGTTTAATACCCCGAGGAATAATTTAATCTTGCTGTGCGTTAGTCGCGTTTCTTTCTTTCAAAAGTTGATTATATATTTCAACGTAACCGTCGTAATATTCAATCTCTTTTGATAAGAATTTACAGTGGAAGAACAGGCGAAACTTGTCTTAAATAATGGTAATTCCTTATCTTTAAAATAGAGAACGCCCGATGAAATTCATTAGGCGTTTACTTAAATATGTGTCAGCTTATTTTATAACTAGCTGTACTTGATAATCACGATTCTTTTTCTCAATTGCCTTAAAAAAACAATCTTGCTATTTTTAACTTTTCACACCATTTTGTTCAATTTGTACTGCGGCTTGCCAGCTAGGTAGTTGGCTTAAACCTGCTACATAATGCTGGATATGAGGATAATTTTCACCTTGTCCCATATGATGAACTAAAGCATGTAGTCCAAAGCCCATCATAAAGTCAGCACCGGTTAAACGGTCTGCGACTAGAAATTCTTTATCTTTTAAATATTCATTTAAATAGCTAAATACTTTATCGAACTCAACTTGAGTATAATTTTCTAGAAATACCAACTTCGTACCCTGCTTGGTTTCTATCGCATTAAACGTTTTTAACAAAAATGGCAGCATGGCAGAGCTTTCTGAGAAATGAATCCACTGTAGATAATCGACATAGGTAGATTCATCCATATCTGGTGCTAAATGTGGCGCAAGTTGCTGAATTAATAACTCAACGATTGCGCCTGACTCTGCAATAACTTTGCCATCCCATTCCAATACTGGAGATTTCCCTAAAGGATGAATGGTTTTTAAAGAGTCAGGGGCCAAATGCGTGTTTGAGTCACGATAATAGCGTTTCAGCTCATAAGGCTGCTTGATTTCTTCAAGTAACCACAAAATGCGAAAAGAACGTGATTGATCTAAATGATGTAGTGTAATCATGATAATTCCTATTTTTTTAAATTTTTACAACCACTTTGCCAAAGTTTTCGCCTTTCAACATACCATTGAAAGCATTGATCGTGTTATCTAAACCTTGCACCATATGCTCTTTATATTTGATTTTTCCGTCTTTCAACCATTCAGACATTTGCTGATAGAATTCCGAATACTGACTGCCATAATCATCAAAAATAATAAAGCCTTGCATGCGAATACGCTTTTTTAAAAGGGTGGAAATAAAGCCTGGTAAACGGTCTGGCCCTTGTGCTCGCTCGGTAGCGTTATACTGGGAAACCACACCACACACCGGTACACGTGCCGCAGAGTTAAGCAATGGCCATACTGCATCAAACACTTTACCCCCGACATTCTCATAATAAATATCTATACCGTTGGGAACTGCTTGTTGTAATTGTTCTGCAAAATTTTCATCATGATGATTGATACAAGCATCGAAGCCGAGTTCTTCTACTGCATAACGGCATTTTTCAGCCCCACCTGCGACGCCAACCACGCGACAACCTTTAATTTTGCCAATCTGTCCAACCGTAGCACCAACAGGTCCTGTTGCAGCTGCAACGACCAAAGTTTCACCAGCTTTAGGCTGGCCAATGTCCAACAACCCCATATAAGCAGTAAATCCTGGCATTCCCAAAATACCCAATGCCCAAGATGGATGTTCAGGTTGCATACCTAAGCTTTGACATGCAGCCCCATTAGAAATTGCGTAGCCCTGCCAGCCATTTCCTGAAAGAACCCACTCACCTTCTTTGAATTTTGGGTTTTTAGAGGCCACCACTTGACTGACTGTTCCACCGACCATCACTTCGCCAATTTCAACCGGTGCTGCATATGAAGGAGCATCACTCATGCGACCACGCATATAAGGATCGAGTGACAAGTAAATGGTTTTTAACAATATCTCGCCTTGTTTAAGTTCATTGAGCTCAACTTGCTCAATACGAAAATCGCTGTGTTTTGGCTCACCCACTGGCCGTTTAGCTAAAACGATGCGTTGATTAATAACTGTTTTCACACATATAACTCCATGTTTTATTTAGAAGTATTTCTCTTCACAATTAAAAATTAAGATTAAAATTTCTTTACATCCATTGTAGATGAGTTATAATAAAAAACAATACGACTGGTCTATTTTTTTACAATAGAGTAAATAATTAATATGAAGCCTACTCCTATTAAAAAGTCTGAAGCGAAGCGCTTACACATTCTTAACACCAGTTCAGACCTGATTTTGCATAAAGGTTTTACCGGTGTAGGATTACAGGAAATTTTACAGAGCTGTGAGATCCCTAAAGGCTCGTTTTATCATTATTTCCAATCTAAGGAAGCTTTCGGATGTGAATTGGTACAGCATTATGTAGACAATTACCAAGTCCGTTTAAATGATGTATGGCGTAGTGATAAATCCCCTTATCAAAAGCTGATTGAGTATTTTAATTTATGGATAGAAGATCCTAAAACACAGTGTGGTTGGGCGGATAGCTGTTTAATTGTGAAACTTGCCGCAGAAGTTGCCGATCTATCCGAAGATATGCGCTCCATTATGTCCGCTGGCGTCGATGATGTAATCCAACGGATTGCTGGTTTAATTGATTTGGGTAAACAGGATCAATCTATCCAAGCAGATACCGAGGCCTCGACTTTGGCACAAGTACTTTACCAAATGTGGTTAGGTGCAGCATTACTGAGTAAGTTGCAAAAAGATAAAACACCATTACATCAAGCTCTGAGAGCAACTAAATTTCTATTAAAAGGTGAAGATTCATAAAAATTAAATTAAATATCAATTACATAATTAATAATAGCAGTCCAATGATTACTTATTAATGTGTTGCTATTAGATCAATTAACAATCTATGAGTATAGCGCACAATGAATTCTCCTCCTAAAGCCCTCATGACTCGTATTTTAGTCGGATATTTAGGCTTATATCCCACACTATTACTGGTACTCACTTTATTAAAGCCAATTACTGAGCATCAAAGTTTCCCGATGATGGTGTTGATTGAAGTCATAGTATTAGTGCCAGTAACGCAACTGATTTCTTTCCCACTGGCAGGTTGGCTCATTACACAGCTAAAAAATTTTAAGAATTTGTTTTAAGAAGAAGTTATGCTGGCAACAGCAATCCTAAGTTCTTATTTTGCCAACCACAAAGGTTGGCAAAATAACTCACTTAGTCGAGATTAATCTGCGTAAGCTGGATAATCAATATAGCCTTTTTCCGTCCCACCATACATAGTACTTGCATCTACTGCATTCAATGGCCAACCATTGGCGATGCGATCGGGTAAATCTGGATTCGCAATAAATGGGCGTCCAAATGCAATTAAATCGGCCAGCCCTGCCTCTAAAATTCGAGTCCCTCTTTCTGCCGTATATCGACCTGCATAAATAATCCGACCACTGAAAGTGTCTCTGACATCTCTACGAAAATCATGAGGAAGTTCTGGTGCATTATCCCAATCAGCTTCTGCAATCGATAAATAGGCAATCCCAACTTCTTCAAGTATTTTTATGGCTTCAATATAAGTCACATGTGGATCATCTTCAACCAACCCCATGTAAACACGATCTTCCTCTGTACTTTCAAATAGCGGGGCAAAACGCACTCCTAAACGATCTGCACCAACCACCTCAGCAACTGCCTCTACTACTTCACGTAAAAAACGCAAACGATTGTTTAGTGATCCACCATATTCATCTTCACGGTGGTTACTATGTGCAGAGATAAATTGATTCACCAAATAACCATTTGCACAATGAATTTCAACCCCATCAAAACCAGCAGCCAAGGCATTGCGTGCTGCTTGAGCATAGAGTTGCACTAATTCTTTAACTTCTGCATTGCTTAAAGCACGTGGCATTGAAGGATCAGCCAAGGCACCTGCATTGGGCCCGGTCTCAATAAAGACTTTAACATTACTATCAGCCCTAATAGCCGAGGGCGCGACCGGTGATGCATGATTGGGTTGCAAAGATGTATGTGAAACACGCCCAACATGCCAAAGTTGTGCAAAAATAATGCCTCCTTTAGCATGCACTGCTTCCGTCACTTTACGCCATCCAGCAATCTGTTCAGAGCTGTAAATACCGGGTGTCCAAGCATAGCCTTGACCACGTGGCTCGATTTGCGTACCTTCGGTGACCATAAATCCTGCACCGGTACGCTGTTGATAATAGGTTGCCATCAGTTCATTTGGAATATTCCCTGGCTGAGTACTGCGCGACCGCGTTAATGGTGGCAATACAATACGGTTTTGCAAAACATAAGGGCCTAAGCTTAAGTTTTGAAATAGTTTGCTGTCTTTCATTTCATTGTATCCAAGTCATCATGACTTAATTGATCTAAATTAAAAAAATACCCTTCCTTCCTGTATATAGAAAAAATAAAGGAAGGAAAGCTATTAACTCAGGCCCTTCACCATTAAGGGAGGGTTATTTTGCTTATTGCGCCAGTTGCTCAGAGTCAGAAGTTTATTCACTGCTAAGCACCACAACAGACACTAGCTACTCTTTATTTCAACAATTGAAGTAATGCTGAGGCAGTTGCAGCAGAAGATGCTGGATTTTGTCCAGTAACCAGCAAGCCATCTACTTGAACATGTACTTGCCAATCATCAACTTTAGAATAATGACCACCGTTTTGTTTAAGCATGTCTTCGACTAAAAATGGTACAATTTCAGTCAAGCCTACAGCGGCCTCCTCAGTATTGGTGAAACCAGTCACTAATTTACCGCTAACTAAGGGCGCTCCATTACTCGCTTTCACATGACGAAGAACACCCGGGGCATGACACACTGCTGCAACAGGTTTGCCAGACTGAATCGCCTGTTCAATCAGAGAAATTGAAATCGGATCTTCTGCTAAATCCCACAATGGGCCATGCCCGCCTGGATAAAACACTGCATCATAATCAGCTACAGAAATTTCGCTAAGTTTATGTGTCTGTGCCAATGCTTGCATTGCAGTTGGATCTGCTTCAAAACGATGAGTGGTTTCAGTTTGAGCATCGGCTAAATTACTTTTCGGATCTAGTGGTGGCTGCCCACCTTGAGGCGACGCCAGCGTAACTTCAGCACCAGAGTCAATAAAGGTGTAATACGGTGCAGCAAGTTCTTCTAGCCAGAAACCTGTTTTCTTACCAGTATTGCCAAGTTGATCATGTGAAGTTAAAACGATTAAAATTTTCATGTTATTTCTCCGATAATTTTCATGATTGAGGAGCATTGTTACAGGGTCAGAGCATGCCAGATACGCGCATTTAGCTTAGATGCTCATCTCGAGAATTTGGCGACTGATCTCTAATGAAACATTTTTATGTTCGCCTAGCTGTGTAAGATTATGTGATTTAAGTTGCGTAATGATGATCTCAATATCTGTCTCCCCCAGTCCATAATCGCTAAGACGAGTCGGCAATCCAAGTTGCTCAAAGAAGGCTCGAGTACGAGCAATAGCAGTATCAATACGTTGTTCTTCATCACCTTCGACAATCTGCCAGACACGAGCTGCATACTGTAGTAATTTTTCTCGCTTCTCTTGACGACGCACTTGTAGATTGGACGGCAACACAATGGCCAAGGTACGAGCATGATCAATACCATATAAAGCCGTGAGCTCATGTCCAATCAAATGGGTTGACCAATCTTGTGGTACACCAGCTCCAATTAGCCCATTCAGTGCCATGCTAGCAGCCCACATCAAATTCGCACGCGTGTCATAATCTGCTGAATCTTCCAAGATTTTCGGTCCAATCTCAATCAAAGTTTGCAATAGACCTTCGGCAAAACGATCTTGTACGTGTGCATTCACAGGGTGAGTTAAGTACTGTTCCATGACATGAATAAATGCATCGACCACGCCATTAGCCAACTGGCGCGTCGGCAAGCTAAAAGTTTTATTCGGATCAAGTACGGAAAATTGCGGAAAAACATAGGGACTGCTAAATGACAATTTGGCTTGGGTCGATTTTCTGGTTACTACCCCACCGCTATTCATTTCTGAACCAGTTGCCGGAAGGGTGAGTACACTCGCAAAAGGCAAAGCTTGGGTAATTTTATTACCATGGGTTTCTAAAATCTCCCATGTATCCCCTGTATAATTGACTGCTGCTGCAATAAATTTAGTACCGTCGATTACCGATCCACCACCGACAGCCATCAAGAAATCAATCTTTTGTTCACGAATCAGCTCTACAGCTTTCATGAGGGTTTCATAACTCGGATTCGGCTCAATTCCGCCAAATTCATGAATTTCTCTTGCACCTAATGCTTCACGCACTTCAGCTAAAGTACCATTCTTACGTGCACTTTCACCACCAAACAACATTAATACTTTTGCTTCTGTAGGCACATAGTCATTGATTTTAGCTATTGTATCGCCACCAAAAATAATGCGGGTCGGATTATAAAAGTTAAAATTCAGCATATTTTTATCCTAGAATGATCAGTTAATTGATTTGAAAAACCACCGTTATTCATCAAATAAACTTTTAAAAAATCGGACAACACTACGGCTTTTGCCTACACCATGTGCTAACTATACATAAAAATAGACCAGTCGTCTATTTTTATAAAAATTATTTCAGCTTGCAACTTTAGTGATGGTTAAACAAATTCAGGCTTGTTCTATACCGCTTTTATTATTGATGTATTTTCACGAGCGATTGTTGGATGAAAGGTATCAACACGTATGACTACTGACATGGTTGTGAACGCATTGGCTGAAACAGTGAATGGCTCATACAAAATAGCAATGATTAAATATTTTAAAAGCAGATTGGCACGGTTTAGCAGATGTACAAATGTGACAGTAAATTAGATAGATTGGTTCAATATAAAGCATGTAAATAGTTGCATTCGTTTATTTACCCTGTTTTGGATATTGCCCCATTTAAATGATGAGATTAAGCCAATAAATAAAGTAGCCCAACTTGAATAAAAAGCCTATGACAAACCTCAAAGCGTTAAAGTGCTGCCTTTCATTCAAAATTTCAGACAGCACCCTCATACATTTAAGCATCGGTTTAAGCTGGTAGTTTACTCGCCAAAACATCTACTTTTTCAATAGATGGTGGCTCTGAAAATAGCTCTTCGGCCTGAGCCATCAAAGCAGCTGCAACCTTGCCA
Source organism: Acinetobacter sp. CIP A162 (assembly GCF_000367905.1). Lineage (GTDB taxonomy): Bacteria > Pseudomonadota > Gammaproteobacteria > Pseudomonadales > Moraxellaceae > Acinetobacter > Acinetobacter lwoffii. Next base: position 23,897 of record NZ_KB849162.1, read on the forward strand.
GATAAATGCGCTTGGCGACCCGCCTCATCAGGAAATGCATCAAAAATACCAAATGTTGTAGGTCCAAGACGTAGGCCAAACCACGCAACTGTCGCAGGTTCTTCCATGACAATAGGTAAACCGGCTTTAAGAAAAGCTTCCACTTCGTCTTCTTTACCCGGTTTAGCTTCAAGACGGACATATAAAGCTGTTTTAAGCATGACTAAAACTCCATAATTGATTATAATTCAAACTGATTCTGACATTGCTAATGTATGCATGTCAGAAAGTTTTGTTGTATAAAAGTTAAAAAAAATTCCCATAGCTGAGCCAAAATTTAGGTTTTTATTTCGACATAATGCTATGAATTTATTCAAGTTAATATCATTAACATTTGAATCAAAAAATCAAGATATGAGATGATTAAATTCAATCTTATTTATATAAGGATCAATTGACTCTACCTTAGATTTATAAGCTGACCTCTTCATCTGGAAATTATATTGCTCAAGAAGCATTCAAGAACAATATTGTACATCCTCATATCTATGAAAGTTATTTAGCTAGGAATTTGCTGTGAAACTCTATATGTTTCTCTATAAAGCTCGCAATAAAGTAATAGCTATGGTCATACCCTTCTCTTAGGTTAAGTGTCAGAGGATATTCTTGTTCCAAACAAATATCACTAAGAAGCTTAGGCCTTAACTGTTCTTCAAGAAAATCATCAGCTGTTCCTTGATCGACTAAAATAGGTAAATGAACTTCAGCGTTTTTGATTAATTCAATCGCATCATAGCTTTTCCATAAAGTTTCGGTTTCACCTAGGTAGTGTGTAAAAGCCTTTTTCCCCCAAGGTACTTGGCTAGGTGCAACAATTGGTGCAAAAGCAGAAATACTTTTATACAGCTCAGGATTTTTTAATCCAATTACTAATGCACCATGACCACCCATGCTATGACCCATAATACTTTGGACTTGATTGGTCGGAAAATTCAGGTCAATCAGATTTCTGAGCTCTTCCACAATATAATCATACATTTTGAAATGCTGCGACCAGGGTGCTTGTGTTGCATTCACATAGAATCCTGCGCCTTGGCCTAAATCATAATCTGCATGATCTGGTACATCCTCTCCACGTGGGCTGGTATCTGGTGCAACAATAATGACTTTATGTTCAGCCGCATACTTTTGTGCTCCGGCTTTAGTAATAAAGTTCTGTTCGTTGCAAGTCAATCCTGATAACCAATATAACACTGGCAACCGCTCATCTTTGTCATGAGGTGGCAGATATATTGAGAATTTCATTGAACAGTTTAATGCTATTGACTGATGGCGATACACTTCTTGCGATCCACCAAAAGAAGCATGTTTCTCAATTATTTCCATAATCAATTACCTATGTTGAGCAAGACTTCATGAGAAATCGAGTAAACAAAGAGTCTGACATTCTCCACAGAGAATACTGATAAAGATTTAAAATGTAGGCAGGTTTGTTGAACCTATACATGATGGATACATAGATAGATCTGTTTTACAGATGATGTGCCGTTTTAGAGGATTCCATGCATGTCATTCATGATTCACATGCATGGAAAAGTATAAGGTCTGACGGAATTATTCGTAATGAATTACAGTACGAATTGACTTACCTTCATGCATTAGATCAAAGGCTTCATTGATCTGATCCAAGCCCATCGTATGTGTCACAAATGGTTCTAATTGAATTTTACCTTTCATGGCATCTTCAACCATTCCTGGAAGTTGCGTACGACCTTTTACCCCACCAAAGGCAGAACCTAGCCATTTACGACCAGTAACCAGTTGGAATGGACGGGTAGAGATTTCCTGACCTGCGCCAGCTACACCAATAATTACGGATTGTCCCCAGCCACGGTGTGCACTTTCAAGGGCTGCACGCATCACATTCACGTTACCAATACATTCAAATGAATGATCTACACCCCAGCCAGTCATTTCGACAATGACTTGCTGGATTGGTTTATCGTAATCTTTAGGGTTCAAGAAGTCCGTTGCACCAAACTCTTTTGCCAGCGCAAATTTATCTGGATTCATGTCAACCACAATAATACGCCCTGCTTTAGCTTGACGTGCGGCTTGTACGACTGCCAGACCAATACCACCTAAACCAAAGACCGCAACACTATCACCTTCTTGTACTTTAGCCGTGTTATGTACTGCACCGATACCCGTTGTTACCCCACAACCCAGTAAGCAGACATGTTCGTGATTGGCTTCAGGATTGATTTTAGCCAATGATACTTCTGCCACTACAGTGTATTCACTGAACGTTGAGCAGCCCATATAGTGGTAAATCGGTTGACCATTGTAGGAAAAACGAGTGGTACCATCTGGCATTACGCCTCTACCTTGAGTTTCGCGAACGGAAATACACAAGTTCGATTTTCCAGATTTACAGAATACGCACTCGCCACATTCAGCAGTGTAAAGTGGAATAACATGATCACCTGGTTTGACGCTAGTCACGCCTTCACCAACCTCAACTACAACACCAGCACCTTCATGCCCGAGAATAGCCGGAAAAACACCTTCAGGATCATCGCCAGATAAAGTAAATGCGTCTGTATGACACACACCGGTATGGGAGATCTTAATTAATACTTCACCTTTCTTCGGTGGTGCAACATCAACTTCAACAATTTGAAGAGGTTGACCAGGACCAAACGCAACGGCAGCACGTGACTTCATGGAATAATTCCTTATACAGATCTATTTTAAATATGATTTTAGAATCTTGGCGATTTCAGCCAATTCTTCTTTTCGTTGTTGTTCTGTGGTTTCACCTGATACTAAAGTGTCCTTTAAATGAACCTCCAACATTTCATTCATCAAACCATTAATAGCACCACGCACAGAGCATATTTGTTGCAGAATTGCACCACATTCCACATTGTCTTCTAACGCTTTTTCAATCGCTTGCGTCTGACCTTTGATCTTTCTGACGCGTAGAAGAATCTTTTTTTTGTCTTCAACCTGATTAGGCATCAGACCTCCTTATTAGCTAGCATTAATACTATACTACCCCATAGTATAAAAAAAGCAATAATTTTTATAAATCGAAAATTAAAAAGATCTTTAGCGAAAATTTTCTATCCCTGTTTTTAGTTTTTTTAAATTAACATCATAGAGCTTATGCGAAAGTCACAAAAAAAATGGGACTTTTAGCTCCCATTTTTTTTGGCTCATGTTCTTTGTAATGCTATGACCTTTTAGAATTATGTTTCAAATTTTAGCCACTTTGTAGATATTTTGAACGTTTCAAGCCTTGAAAATACTACCGACAGTTTAGATTAAACTGCCTTTACAGACTGTACTAGAATATTTTTAGTGAGCAGATGATATTTATTATTCATTATTTAGGAATTATCAAATCCTATAAATATCATTTATTGGATTAATTTACTTTGGTACTGTGCATATCATCCCCCAGTTAAGAATAAGGAACAACTATGAATAAGATGATGAATGCTCTTATCCTAGAAAATTTTGGTGATCATGAATTTAAACGTGTAGAACTCCCTATACCTCAACCAGAGGCTGGGCAAGTTCTAGTACGTATTCATGCTAGTGGTGTAAACCCTATTGATTATAAAATTCGTCTTGGTGAAGCACCATATGCTATGCCAGAGCTTCCTGCCGTGTTGGGAACAGATATGGCTGGGGTTGTAACTGCTGTTGGTGAAGGTGTCACCCACTTCAACGTTGGAGATGAAGTTTACGGTCTGATTGGTGGCGTTCGTGGTCTTCAAGGATCTTTAGCAGAATATGTTGTAGCAGATGCCGATCTGATTGCATTAAAGCCACGGAATATCTCTATGCGCGAGGCAGCAGTACTACCATTGACGTTCCTCACCGCTTGGGAAGGTTTAGTGGATAACGCGAAGGTCCAACCAGGGCAAACTGTACTGGTTCAGGGTGGTGCTGGTGGCGTTGGTTATATGGTTGTTCAGCTTGCAAAATCACTTGATGCAAATGTTTGGGCGACTGGTCGTACAGCTGATCAACCACTGATTTCAGAACTCGGTGCAACACCTCTCGATTACACAACAGCATCTTCCGATGACATTATTGCTGCAAGCCCTGAGGGTCAAGGTTTTAACATTGTTTACGACACTGTGGGTGGTCCAGTACTCGAAGCTTCACTTTCCATGACAACTCACTATGGCCACATTACCAGCTGTGCTGCATTTGGTAATCATAATTTAGCGAGTTCATCTCTACGGTGTGCCACAGTGTCTGGCGTATTCGTCCTAATGCCGATGTTAACAGGCAATCGCCGTGCTCATCATGGTGATATCCTTAAGATCGCGACTCGTCTTGTTGAGGAAGGTAAACTGCGTCCTCTTGTTGATCCTCGTCATTTTACTCTAGACCAAGCGATTGAGGCTCATGATGCTGTTCAAGATCGCTCTGCCAATATTAAGGTCGTGATTGATGTCATTTAACGCACTTCAGGCCAAGACTTGGCGCTTCAATAGTATTGGAGATACAGATGTTCTGACATTAGAAACACTTCCTGTTGCTTTACCAGCAGCAGGAGAAGTTCTAATCCAGATGAAAACGATCGGACTCAACCGGGCTGATGTAATGTTTCGGCGTGGTACTTATATTCAAAAAGCAGTATTCCCTTCTCGTCTGGGATATGAGGGAGCAGGCATAGTTCTGGCAATAGGTGAAGGTGTACGCCAATTTTCTCCAGGAGATGCAGTATCGATTCTTCCGACTGACAATCTAGCCAAATATGGGACATATGCGGACAAGCTTCTGATTCCAGAAACTTTTTTAGTTCACAAACCCGATAGTTTAAGCTGGGAAGAAGCTTCTTCAATCTGGATGCAGTATTTGACGGCTTGGGGTGGTGTAATCCATGCTGGTGGACTTTCGAAAGGAAAAACGATCTTGATCACAGCAGCTTCAAGTAGCGTAGGACTAGCTGCGATACAGATAGCTGAAGCAGCGGGTGCTAAGGTCATTGCAAGTACACAGACGGTAGAGAAAAAGCAACGTTTACTGGATCTCGGTGTTAAAAATGTTATAGCCAGTGAAGATGAACCAGATTTGTATGAGGCGCTTGTTTCACGTTTGGGTGGAGAATATCTTGATGTCGCCTTCGATGCTGTAGGAGGGCCACATATTGAACAGATTGCAAAAGCGATGTCTGTGGGAGGAACTATGGTTATGCATGGTGCACTTAGCCCGGAGATCACACCATTTCCCCTTAAAGTTGCATTACGCAAAAGCTTAACCATGCGAGGTTTTTTGTTCCTTGAGGTTCTCCATGATCCTGTTCTAAGGGAGCAAGCCAGACGATTTATTCTTAGCAGTATAGGTGCAGGATATCTTCGTCCAGTGATCGACTGTTGCTTTAACTTTGAGGACATGCATGACGCTCAGCGCTATCTTGAATCAAATCAGCAAATAGGAAAAATTGTAGTTACTCTAAATACATGATGGTCTTATCTGATTTCTACTTTCTAGAAAAAAGGTTAGTTCCATCTGATTCAGGTTTCTATATGGCCCAACACTTCCGCTAAGTAATCAAACAATGCTCGGATTCGCAAAGGTGTCGGGCCCCGCTGTGGACGATATAAATACAGGCGCCAAACGGGAGAGGTTTCCTCATGAAGTATCTGAATGAGCTTACCACTCCTAAGCCACGGCAAAACTAGAAATCCAGGCATGTGTCCGAATCCAACCCCAGCGAGAATAGCTTGAAATTCAGCTTCTAGATCATCTGTAATAAAACGAGGCTTTGATGGCGTGAAGCTTCGACTTTCGGTGAATGTCCATGGCCAGTAACGCCCTGTTTTATGATCGAATAGTGCTGTTAGAGGGTATTTATCAAGGTCAATAATTTTTTTAGGCATTCCGACCTTATCAATTAACTCTGGCGTACCCACAGAATAAAAGTTCACTTTAGCCAATTCCCTTGCCACATATCGATTGTCCGGCAAAAATCCAAATCTGATCCCGATATCTATCCGCTCATCGATCACATCCGAGTGTGAATCTGTTAGCACACAATCCACGACAATATCTGGGTAACGTGTGGCAAATTCTGCTAGTGCAGGTACTACCAATTTACGCCCTAACACTGACGAAACAGTAAGACGGACAGTCCCACGCATTTCATCTCGTTTTTCCTTGGTGTCTTTTACAAGCAGAGCATCAATGGATCCCACCGCAAAACGTGCTTGCTTTGCCAAACGCTCACCATCAGCAGTAATTTTAATTTGTCGAGTACTCCTGTAGAACAGAATCTCTCCGCGCTGCTCTTCTAGCTCTTTTATTGCCCGTGTCACTAGCTGCGGGGAAATACCGAGCTGAGTGGCTGCCTCTTTAAAATTTCGAGACTCTGCTGCGACACAAAAGATACGCATCATTTCCAATTTGTTCTGCATGTCCAATCCTGTGGTCTGGTAATTATTCCGTAAATAGGAATTCTGAAAGATAATATTATTCATTTATTATACCTATCAAGGCTGTAATACTTAATCCATCAAATATGATTGACAGATAGGTTGAAGGGCACTTGTATGAATAATATAGAAAATAAAGTTATTGTTATCACTGGTGCAAGTAGTGGTTTAGGTGAAGCTACTGCTCGCTTACTTGCTAAAAAAGGTGCAAAGGTTGTACTTGGTGCTAGACGTACTGAAAAATTAGAGGCTATTGTTCACGACATTCGTGCTGAAGGTGGTCAAGCTGAATTTATTGGTATGGATATAACCAAACCACATGAAGTACAAGCACTTATTGAAAAGGCATTAAGCGCATTTGGTCAAATCGATGTATTGGTAAACAATGCTGGATTAATGTCTATTGCACCATTAAGTGAGCTAAAAGTTGATGAATGGGATCGTATGATCGACATTAATATCAAAGGTGTTCTTTATGGTATAGCAGCTACCCTACCTGTTTTCCAAAAACAAAACTTTGGACACTTTATTAATCTCGCATCTGTTGCAGGGATAAAAGTATTTAGTCCAGGAGGTACTGTTTATAGCGGTACTAAGTTTGCTGTAAGAGCCATCTCTGAAGGACTTCGTCATGAAGTTGGGGGAACAATTAGAACGACTACTATTGAGCCTGGTGCAATTGAGTCAGAACTAAAATTCGGTTCTTCTCATAAAGAAAGTTCAGAGTTTGTTACTGATTTCTACAAACAAGCCATACCAGCTGACTCAGTCGCTCGAGCAATTGCTTATGCAATTGAACAGCCTGCGGATGTAGATATTAATGAAATTGTTTTACGCCCAACGAGCCAAGAGTTTTAATTATTGAATAACAAAAAATGGGAGCACCTCGCTCCCATTTTTACTATATTTTTAAAGTTAAGGACAAATCTATGAAAGCCGTATCGTATGTTATCAATAACCATGATGATTTTAAAAATTCATTGGTAGATATTGAAAAAGCGAAGCCTACGCTTAAGGAGCGTGATGTACTGGTAAAAGTTCAGGCAATCTCTGTGAATCCAGTTGATACCAAAGTGAGAAAAAATTCGTCTGAAGCAAATAATCGTATTTTAGGTTGGGATGCCGTTGGGGAAATTATTGAAGTTGGCTCAAAAGTTACCTCGTTTAAAGTAGGAGATTCTGTTTGGTATGCTGGCGATTTAACCCGAGATGGTAGTAATGCTGAGTTTCAAGCAGTCGATGAACGAATTATCAGTCTTAAACCAATTACAGTATCTAATGCAGAAGCAGCAGCATTGCCATTAACTGCAATAACGGCATGGGAAATGCTGTTTGATCGGTTTCAAATTTCAGAAACAGAAGTTGGCAGTATTTTAATTATTGGTGGTGCAGGTGGTGTAGGATCAATCGCTATCCAACTCCTAAAAGCAAAAACAAATCTGACCGTTATAGCAACAGCTTCACGTGAAGAAACGAAATCTTGGGTGGAATCACTTGGTGCCGACCATGTCATTGATCATAGCAAAGATTTAAATGCACAAATCGAGACACTAGGCATTGCAAAACCAAAATACGTATTCTCTACAAATCATACAGAAACATATATCAAGCAAATAGTTTCTCTGATTGTACCACAAGGCAAGCTTGGATTGATCGATGATCCACAAACATTTGATATTATGCCGTTTAAGACTAAATCTATTTCTATCCATTGGGAGTTGATGTTTACTCGTTCAATGTATGAAACCGATGATATTGAAAAGCAAGGTGAACTGTTGCAACAGGTTGCCCAATTAGTTGACCAGCAAAAAATTAGAAGTACGCTCAACCAAAATCTAGGCAATATTAACGCTGCAAACTTGGAGAAGGCGCATAAGTTGCTTGAATCAGGTAAATCAAAAGGCAAAATTGTACTAGAAAACTTCTAAAACAAATTAAAGGTGAAATAATGACTATTTCAGTAATTGCGAACTTTAAGGCAAAATCAGATCAAAAAGAAACGTTAGAAGCGCTTTTAAAAAGTGTAATAGAGCCTACGCTTCAAGAAGAAGGATGCTTGAAATATGAGCTTTATATTAGCGAAAATGACTCAAGTAGATATTTCTTCTTAGAAGAATGGCGTAGCAGGGAGGATTTAGATATCCATATAGCGTCTGATTATATTCAAAGTTTATTTGGTAATATCCAATCGCTAATTGAATCAAGTGATATTGTAGAAATCAAAAAAATATAGCTGTATTCGGACGTTATGATGAAGTATTCTTCAAATTAACATAGGGACTTAGAAAGCTAACAAAAAATGGGAGCTATAAGCTCCTATTTTTTAAGATTTTTTAATTTTTTAGTAGTAACCTAGGCTTCAACAAATTATGCCCCTGAGGGGAGCCACCAATACCCTGCATTTTGACAACAATGTCATCGTTTAGAGGCAGCAAATTTACGAGCATCAGTCGGTACGACCGGTGATTCATACGATAATGCTTTGGCTGAAACGGTGAATGGCTTATACAAAACAGAGGTTATTGAATATTTAAAAGCAGATTGGTAAGGTTTAACAGATGTACAACTTGCGACACTAAACTGGGTAATCGAGAATAAGCGAATTCCTATTCCTGAACACGTAGAGCCTGAACCGGAAAAAAGAGGCTTTTGGAGCCGATTCTTTAAGCCGTATGGCTGATTTGATTGTTCACTTGGGCTTATTAAAGCCGTGAAACATTGCTCACTTACTAAGCGTGAAACATGGAAAAACATAAAAAAAGCCCACCTTGGGGAAGATGGGCTATAAACTAGGAACTACAGGATTGATTTATAAGCGGAATCATAACGCATTTCGTATAAGGTGTATTATGTATTTTAGAAAACCTAATTAAATGTTTCTAGGTAGTTCATTAATTCAGTTTTTGCTTGCTTCTGTGCTCTTTCAAATGCTGTTTCCTTGTATTTATTTTTATGTTTCATATCTATTCCATATTCAGCTAAGAACTGTAAGATGATATGCAAGCTTACTTACAAGCATGTATTGAAGAATCTAATGGCGATGCCGCATTCATTGCAAAGGCTTTAGGTAACATTGCAAAAGCTAAAGGAATGGCTCAATTATCACGAGATACAGGCTTAGGCCGAGAAAGTCTTTACAAAGCACTTTCTGGTGATGTTAACCCTAGTTTTGATACTGTGATTAAAGTTGTAAAAGCACTGAATTTACGCTTAGCAATTTAAAAAAGTTATTAAAAAATGGAGTTTTAAGCTCCATTTTTTAATTTCGTATAAGGTGTATGATGTTAATTTTAGGAAATCTAAATACTCTTCTGATTCACACGTTTTGAAAGCTCTTCTGCACTTTCTACACGTTCAGAGTAACGATCAGTTAAATATGCTGATTGTCCCCTGGTTAAAAGTGTAAATTTATAAAGCTCTTCCATTACATCTACAATCCTACGGTAATAAGAAGAAGGTTTCATACGACCATCTTCCTCAAACTCAAGAAATGCTTTAGGAACTGATGACTGGTTTGGTATTGTGATCATACGCATCCAACGCCCTAAAATACGTAATTGATTTACAGCATTAAAGGATTGCGAACCTCCACACACTTGCATTACAGCTAAGGTTTTACCTTGCGTTGCACGTATTGCGCCTGCTGCTAATGGAATCCAGTCAATTTGAGCTTTTAAAATCGAACTCATTGAACCATGACGTTCAGGAGAGCACCAAACCATGCCTTCTGACCATGCTAAAAGCTCATGCAGTTCTTTTACCTTGGGATGCTGCATATCACCATCCTCAGGAAGAGGTAACCCTTTAGGATGGAAAATTTTAACTTCTGCACCGAAGTACTCCAGGATTCGGCCTGCTTCCTGAACTGCTAAACGGCTATATGATCTCTCACGATTTGAGCCGTATAGAAGTAATATTTTGGGTGGATGATCCAGGTTTTTTGCCTGAATTTTTTCTAAAGTCGGTTTTTCTAAAAGACTAAGATCAATATTTGGTAAGTTCATTAGATTCATACTTCTTTAAACACTTTTTTTCTAAGCCATAGCGAAACTGTCACTAAGGCAATCAATACAGGTACTTCAACCAATGGGCCAATCACGGTGGTGAAGGCGACAGGAGAAGCTAATCCAAAAGTGGCAATCGCTACAGCCAGTGCTAATTCAAAATTGTTGCCTGCCGCAGTAAAGGAAATAGCAGTCGTTTTAGGGTAATCGTTACCCATCCACTTACTCATAAAGAAGCTGATGAAGAACATTGCAACAAAATAGATCGTCAAAGGAATAGCGATTCTAAGCACGTCTAGAGGAAGGCTAATCACTTCACCACCTTTAAGACTGAACATTGCTACAATCGTGAATAAAAGCGCAATAAGGCTGATTGGGCTAATCTTTGGAATAAACTTAGTTTGATACCAATCCAAACCTTTCTGTTTGACTAAAATCAGCCGGGTTAAAAAACCAAGTAAGAATGGAATACCTAGATAAACCAGAACAGCATGGGTAATGGTCCAAAAGCTTACATCAATGATTTGTGCTTCTACCCCAAAGAATGGCGGTAAGAAGGTCAAGAACAACCAAGCATAAGTACTAAAGAACAAGATCTGGAAGATACTGTTAAACGCAACCAAGGCAGCAACATATTGATTATCCCCACATGCCAAACCATTCCAGACGAGGACCATCGCAATACATCGAGCTAAGCCTATGAGAATTAGGCCAGTCATATATTCAGGATAGGCGTGCAGAAAAATAATGGCCAAGCCAAACATTAAGCAAGGTGCAATGACCCAGTTCTGAATAAGAGATAATGTAAGGGTACGCTTATCCTCAAAGACTTTAGGCAAGGTTGCATAGTCAACTTTGGCAAGTGGTGGATACATCATCAAAATAAGCCCTATTGCGATAGGGATATTCACTGAATTAATGCTTAATTGATCTAATACAACAGATGTTTGAGGGAAAAATACGCCAATACCTACGCCTAATGCCATGGCAATGAAAATCCATAGAGTTAGGTTTCGATCTAAGAATGAGAGCTTTGATGCGGACATTGAATTACTCGCATTGCATAGAGATAGATAAGTTGCTCGTAGATTTATTTAATATTTCAGCATTCAAAACACTGAACACTGCATTTACCCATTCTGGTAAATCAGGATTTAATCGGTAATACACCCATTGTCCCTTGCGCTCATCTAGCAAAATTGAAAGGTTACGGAGTAAAGCCAAGTGACGAGAAATTTTAGGTTGGCTCAGTTGTAATATTTCTGTGATTTCACAAACACATACATTTTGTCTTTCTAAAATAATTTTTAAAATATCTAGACGTGTCGGGTCAGATAGGCATTTAAAGAAATCTGCTTGATCCATAATCTATACTCTAATATATGCTATTGCGAATATACGCATATCCATATATAAATGCAATATTATGAAGTCCTGAGTAAGTCCAATGTCATCAAAAGTTAAGATCTATCATAATCCAGCGTGCGGAACATCAAGAAATACACTGGCGCTAATTCGAAATACCGGAGAAGAACCTGAAGTTATTGAGTATCTTCTCAACCCTCCAAGTAAAAGTGAACTCATTAATTTAATTGAGAAATCAGGTCTTTCTGTACGTGAAGCTATTCGCAAAAACGTGGAACCTTTTGAAACGCTCAAGTTGGATCAGCAACACTGGACAGATGAGCAGCTTATTCAGTTTATGCTGGAGTATCCAATTTTAATTAACCGTCCATTTGTTGTGACTGAACTGGGGGTAAAACTATGTAGACCATCTGAACTCGTTTTAGATATTTTGTCTGCGCCTCAATTAGGAGCTTTTACCAAAGAAGATGGTGAAATAATCATCGATGAAAATGGTAAGCGGATTAAATAAATCCGCCTCATTTAACATAATGGTTGTTATACGAAATTAATGGATGTTCATATAGATTACTTGCATATTGTATTCGATCGAATACAATATAGTGAGAAGAGAAGGAATCCTCATGATTGAAATTAAACGTCTGCCAGAATTTGATGAATGGTTGGATGGCATTAAAGACAATATGACCCGTATCCGCCTGAATCGTCGATTAGATAAGGTTCAACGTGGAAACTGGGGAGACATTAAACCTCTCCAAGATGGCGTTTGGGAAATGAGAGAATTCTTCGGTTCTGGATGGAGGATGTATTACATCCAACATGGTGACGTTGTGATTGTAATGCTTGGTGGTGGAGATAAATCAACTCAACAACAAGACATCGATCGTGCAGTCAAACTATCGAAAACGTTGGAGGATTAAAATGGTTAAAGTAGCTGATTTACCAAGTTTTGATATGGCTGAGTCACTCAAAACTGAAGAAGACATTGTGATTTATCTCAATATGGTTCTTGAAGAGAATGATCCAGCTGAATTAGCTCATGCACTTGGTGTTATTGCTAAAGCTCGTGGCATGACTCAAATCGCTAAAGAAGCAGGGATTGGGCGTGAGGCACTCTACAAAGCCCTACGTCATGATTCAGCACCACGTTTTGATACAATTAATCGTGTAGTAAATGCTTTAGGCTTAAAACTCACAGTACAACACGCCTAAAGCTTTAAAAAATATAGTAAAAATGGGAGCCAAAGGCTCCCATTTTTAGATTCCTATAACGTGTATTATGTTAATTTTAGAGAAACTCATAAATGAATATAATAATTTGATTAAAATCCATTCTCTAAAATTCGGATATCAACACCAAGCACATCATCTTTTATCTTAAAGTGATGTTCTTGCATATGTACGGTTGCAAGGTGGGCATCTAAATGTTTGATACTTTTCCATTTTTCCAACATAACGACTGTATTTTTCAATGGCGCCTGATAAGACGCATGACTCTCATGATTAATAAGTAATTCGTAGCCAAAACAACCATCTTCTTCAAGCACTGTTGGTGTGATCTCCTTGAATGAATTGATTACATGTTGCAGATGCTTTGAACCGGGTTTTACTTTAATTTCAGCAATAATTGTTAACATCATTTACCTCTATATCACTGATGCAGAAAAATTACGGATCAAATGTTGGCGATAGTCATCTTTTATTTGTGGTAAGTTTGGTGCTTTGATGACGTCATGAGCAATAAATGTTGACATGCTTTGCATACCAAGAAACTCATTGGCTTTTCGAAAAGGCAAATAAACCCCATCTACACCTCTCCCCTCAAAAAATTGTTTTGGATCAGTAAATGCTTCAGCAGGTGCATTCCAAGTTAATGACAGCATAAATTTTTTGCCATGCATTAAGCCTCCCGAACCATATTTTTTAGAAGTATCCGAACGTGAACGACCATCATTAGCGTATATATGACCATGACCTTCAGTAAATACATCATCAATATATTTTTTTACTGTCCATGGTGCACCCATCCACCAGCCTGGCATTTGATAAATAATAGCATCAGCCCAAAGATATTTTTTTACCTCCTCTTTTGGATCAAAAGCACTATCAGCACGCGTAACTTTAACTTTATGACCTAATTTGGTTAACACTTCTTCTGCTAAAATTGTCAAGGTATCATTCAATTCACCATTAGAATGAGCAAAAGTTTTAGCACCATTGATAATTAAAATATTATTCATCTTCATCCCAAATTGAATAGAGAAGTACAATATAAATTTAAGATCCATCAACATAAATGCAATTATTAACAAAACATTATTGATTAATTGTTAATAATTAAAATTAATATATAATTAAAAATGATTTTTTATTAATGATTTACTTAGATATGAAATCTACATTTGATGAACTTTTAGTATTTGTTACGATCGCTGATTGTGGCTCTATAGTGAAAACAGCAGAACAATTAAATCAAACAACATCTGCTATCAGTCGCACATTACAACGCCTCGAAAAAAAATTAAATGTTAAATTAATCGAACGTACAACCCGTAGCCTTAATCTTACCTATGATGGAAAAATTTTTTTAGAAAGAGCAAGAAAATTACTTTCTGATTTGAATGAAGCTGAAGAGTTGTTAATTAATCCAGGTACTGAACCTACAGGCTTAATTAAAATAGATTCAGCAACACCGTTTGTATTGCATGTAATTATTCCATTAATACCAGAGTTTATAGAACGATATCCAAAAATCAGTATTGAACTAACTAGTCATGATCATGTAATTGATTTATTAGAGCATAAAATAGATGTTGCTATACGATTTGGTGATCTAGAAGATTCAAGTCTCTATGCAAAATTATTATATAAAAGTCGTTTGTATAAGTTGACAAAAATAACTAATGATGCGAAAAGGTTTTTTTAGTTAACAGATGTTCACACATGCCTAGAATTGTTTCTGTACCACTTAGTTTAGAACAGCGAGAACGACTCATTTTTCTGGTCAAGCATGCAAAACATTGGCGTGAAAGGCAACGTGCCCAAACTATTCTCTGGCTTTCCGAAGGTAAAAGTGTTGCGGAAGTTGCCACTCTACAAGAACGTATCCCAGAAACCATAAGGCTACAACGCCGACGTTGGGAATTGTATGAGTTTGAATCGATTAAAGAAGGTCATCGCTCAGGTCGACCCAATACATTGATCTCAGACTATCAGGCGAAAATCCTAGATTGGGTCAATACAAGTCCACTCAATGCAGAACAAATCCGAGTCAAACTACATGAAGAATACGAAGTGTCCGTGTCTGTTGAAACCATTCGTAAGTTTTTACGTGATTCAGGTATGGTCTTCAAGCGTACCCGTCATAGCTTGAAAAAAAAGAGATCCGATTGCATTTGAACAAGCAACACAGCAGATTGAAGAATTACGAGAGCAAGCGGCACGTGGTGAAATTATATTAGGTTATGTTGATGAAACAGGATTTTCATCTACACCTGATAACCGCTATGCGTGGACAAAGATAGGTGATGTTCATGCGGTTGATGCAATAAGATTAAAACGAGTTAATGTCATGGGGTGTTTGCTTTCAACGGGGAAACTGGTGACAAGCTGTTTACAAGAGTCAGTGAAAAGCACTTGGTTTTATGCCTATTTAACTGGAATAGCTCAACAAGTAAAACAGATGTATAACCTTCCATTGGTTCTTATTGCTGATAATGCCTCGATTCATAGAAGTAAAAAGATGGCTGATTACAGAGAGCTACTTAAAACTAACTTTTCGACGAATCTGTATTTTATTCCAGCTTATAGCCCTGAGTTAAATCGAATCGAGATGGTATGGAAGCAGATGAAATATTATTGGCGAGATTTTCAAGTCATGACAGCTGACAAAATAGAGCAATGGGTGGAGAAAGTATCAAACCAATTCGGAAAAGAATACATGTTTACTTTTTAATGACAACTTATCGTTGCTAGCGCTGAATATCTCAAAAAAAATAACTTACCAAAATCTATTATTGAGTTAAATCAACATAGATTATTAGGATTTAGCCATCCTTTGCATTTAAATAATTGGCCAATTTATATAAATGATCAACTATATAAAACTTCACCATCTATTACAGCTTCTAATGGCGAAAGTGTTCGTCAACTTGCTTTACAAGGCGTAGGAATCGCTTGTCTCTCTGAATTTTTAATTTTAAAGGATATAAAAGAAGGTAAATTAATTGCTTTATTTGAAGATGAAATAAAGATTCATGAGCAAAAAATCCATGCTGTCTATTACAAAAAAAATTATATACCTAAGAGAGTTAGATTATTTATTGATTATTTATATGAAAAATTACAACAGCTTAATTAATTTTAAATGGATTTTTCAAACCAGAGTCTGAAAAATCCACCAAATCACTACCCATTTAACATAATGGAGGTTATGCGAAGTCGACTTGTAATGCAATTTGCATTACACTGTTCCTAGTACATTAAATACTTGGGAAATATGATGGCTACTGTTAACTTCAGGATCGATGAAGCCCTTAAAGAAAAATCTTATTCAATCCTTAAAGAGCAAGGTATTGCACCTACGGATTTCTTCACTAGTATTCTTGAGTATGTTGCTACGACTGGGAAACTGCCTGTCAAAAAAGCTTTGCTTTCGGAAGAAGATGAAGAATTATTAGCTCTTGTCCGTAAGCGCATTAATGATCCTAAAGAGATGTTTGAGGAAGTCACATTAGATGACTTATAAGCTTTTACGTCACAAGGACTTTACAGCAGAATGGGAAAAACTCCCTGTTGCTATACGAGATCAATTTAAAAAGAAACTAGCCAAAGCCATAGAGCAGCCACATATTCCAAAGAATATGCTTAGAGGCGATCTTGCAGGTTGCTATAAAATCAAATTATTAAAAGCTGGTGTCCGACTTGTCTATCAAGTTAAAGATGATCAGGTAGTTATCCTGCTCATTACCGTCGGAAAACGAGCTGATAGCATAGTTTATGACGAAGCGAAAAAGCGAATTAAAGACTAAAAATGGGAGCTTATAGCTCCCATTTTTGGCTTCGTATAAGAGATTTTATGTTAAATATAGTCTCAGGCTAATAATTTAAACTATCTGCATGTTCTTGTAAGTTGACAAAAATAACTAATGATGCGAAAAGGTTTTTTTAGTTAACAGATGTTCACACATGCCTAGAATTGTTTCTGTACCACTTAGTTTAGAACAGCGAGAACGACTCATTTTTCTGGTCAAGCATGCAAAACATTGGCGTGAAAGGCAACGTGCCCAAACTATTCTCTGGCTTTCCGAAGGTAAAAGTGTTGCGGAAGTTGCCACTCTACAAGAACGTATCCCAGAAACCATAAGGCTACAACGCCGACGTTGGGAATTGTATGAGTTTGAATCGATTAAAGAAGGTCATCGCTCAGGTCGACCCAATACATTGATCTCAGACTATCAGGCGAAAATCCTAGATTGGGTCAATACAAGTCCACTCAATGCAGAACAAATCCGAGTCAAACTACATGAAGAATACGAAGTGTCCGTGTCTGTTGAAACCATTCGTAAGTTTTTACGTGATTCAGGTATGGTCTTCAAGCGTACCCGTCATAGCTTGAAAAAAAAGAGATCCGATTGCATTTGAACAAGCAACACAGCAGATTGAAGAATTACGAGAGCAAGCGGCACGTGGTGAAATTATATTAGGTTATGTTGATGAAACAGGATTTTCATCTACACCTGATAACCGCTATGCGTGGACAAAGATAGGTGATGTTCATGCGGTTGATGCAATAAGATTAAAACGAGTTAATGTCATGGGGTGTTTGCTTTCAACGGGGAAACTGGTGACAAGCTGTTTACAAGAGTCAGTGAAAAGCACTTGGTTTTATGCCTATTTAACTGGAATAGCTCAACAAGTAAAACAGATGTATAACCTTCCATTGGTTCTTATTGCTGATAATGCTGGCTGATTACAGAGAGCTACTTAAAACTAACTTTTCGACGAATCTGTATTTTATTCCAGCTTATAGGGAAAAGAATACATGTTTACTTTTTAATGACAACTTATAAATCTACCATCTATTCTCGTTAGTACTATACAAGTCATTACTATTCCAAGTAGGCC
Organism: Acinetobacter sp. CIP A162; assembly: GCF_000367905.1. GTDB lineage: Bacteria > Pseudomonadota > Gammaproteobacteria > Pseudomonadales > Moraxellaceae > Acinetobacter > Acinetobacter lwoffii. The sequence continues at coordinate 41,829 of NZ_KB849162.1, forward strand.
ACTAAAATTATCTTTGATAAAGTGCTATTAAAAAAATTATAAAATTAATATTTTCCTATTTTTCTCAGTTCTTCCATACGTTCTTGTACTTTTTTAGGTACAAGATGCTTTTTATAATAATCTGTTTCCCAGAATTCCTCGTGGGATAACCCACCTCTCATTAATTCACTTAATTTGCTCAATGGCTTATCAATTTCAGGATAATCAACTTCACTCCAATAAAAACCCGTAAAAAAAGAATGAATATAACCAGATAAATCAAATGGTTGATCGATTTTTTTCTGAATTGCGACATCATAAACAGGTTGATATACTTTTATTATTGGATTAATAAGACTTTCACTCCGTTCAATACAGTTCAGAATTTCTTGCTCACCCCATTCAGGTCTATAGGGTGCTATAGTTTCCCTAATGGTTCTCTCAGATTTCCAATCTAATAATGCCTGCATAAATTCTTCGGCTGCTATTTTAATCGCAACCTGATTCAATACAATCAGCTTGTTTTTTAAGATTTCTCGTATTTCAACTCTACGTTGTTCTTCCTGTTCAGCCATTTTACGCATTCTCTTTCTTGCGAAATACACTACTAAAATTCTGTATAATCCATATAAAACTATCCATAAAATCGTAATGATAATAATATTAACAACCCAACTATTCATATTAGTTCACCTTAATCTGTATGCCTGTTAGGAATTGTGAGTTATAAGTGGCCTACTTGGATAGAATAACTGGTAGACCACGAACAGGAATGGGTGGCCGACTTATTCAGTAATATGCAAACTATCTTAGTAAACTCAAAAAATTATCAAAACTATCAGATACTTCTACTAATTTTAATTTGGGTTGTCCATGTTGATCTTTAATATACTGATCATGGTACATAAGAACTACTTTCGGATTATTAACGTCAGATCTGTAGTCAAATCCGATATAGTCACCACAACCATTTAGTCCAAAAATGACTATCCTATCCTGGCCATATATATCCTGATCTTGACAGTTTTCAATATGATCACCGCCTAGCTCTTTTCCAAAGCAACAAAATCCTATGCTAGATTCTCCAATCTCATTATTAGAATCAGAATATTCAAAACTATTCTCAATAAATTGCACCCCATTGTGACAAGTCATCAGATTTTTATAACTCAGAGGCTTTGTTGCACAAACCTATCTGTAAAGGCTTTTTCAGCGATATAATTTTCAAATGAAGAAGCCTACACACAAAATCTACCGCACAACCAATTGGCCCGCATATAACCGAGCACTCATGAGTCGCGGAAATATTGCCATTTGGTTTGATCCTGCTACGCAATGGTATGCTCCATCAAAAGGCAAACAAGGGCGAAATCAAACCTACTCCGACGCAGCTATCCAATGCTGCTTAATGATTAAATCCTTATTCCGTCTATCTTTACGTATGGTCACTGGCTTTGTGCAAAGTCTGATTAAACTTTGCGGATTAAATTGGACCGCACCAGATTACAGTACGCTTTGTAGAAGACAAAAGCATATTGATATTGCAATCAGCTACCAAAAAAGTAGCGATGGGCTGCATCTACTCGTAGACTCTACAGGCATGAAGTTTCTAGGTGAGGGCGAATGGAAACGCAAGAAACATGGAGCTGAATATCGTCGCCAATGGCGTAAACTACATATTGGTATAGATGCCAAAACCCTACAAATACGCGCTATTCAGCTCACAACCAATAATGTCAGTGATTCACAGGTGCTTGGTGATTTACTTAATCAGATTCCACAAGATGAGCAGATTGACTCTGTTTATACCGATGGAGCTTATGACACCAAGCAATGCCGTCAGGTCATTGCAGATCGGCAAGCACATGCGGTGATTCCACCTAGAAAAAATGCGAAACCATGGAAAGATACAAAGAGTAGCTCGCTAGAGCGAAATGAATTACTTCGAACAGTTAAACGTTTAGGCAGGACATTATGGAAAAAATGGTCAGGCTATCATCGGCGCAGTTTGGTGGAAACCAAGATGCATTGCATCAAATTATTAGGCGATAAATTAATGGCAAGAAGCTTTCCTAGTCAGGTGAATGAAATTCATGCACGTGTAGCAGTCCTCAACAGATTTACGGAATTAGGTCGACCACTTACCCAAGTTACGCCTTAAATTTGGCTCAATTAGGGGCGCTTTGCATTTCAAATCTTTGTGCAACAAAGCCTAACTCAGAGGGAAATTAATTTTCTTATCTTGCTCAAAATTTTCTATGACCTCTACATCGATTGGTCCGAAGTCATACATAATATTTAAATTTTGATAAGGCATTTTGGCTTTAACTTGTTAAGAGTAAGAGATGTTTGTTTGTTTCTAGTTCATATAACAGCCATTATGTTAAATGGAAATTCCTAATTTATACTATGAAAAAATTAATTGAGTAGATTAAATGAATATTGATGTAAGCAGAGATCATGGCCTAATTGATAGAAAAATTATTGAAAATTATGCTAAGTCTATTGGTTATAAATTTCCTAAGTCTTATGTTGAATTACTCAGTAAACACAATGGATTAACACCTCAAAAGAACTATTTTGAGTTTTTAGATCATAACAACGAGATCACAGATAGAGACGTATATTTTTATAGCTACGGATATGAAGAAATCGAAATTTGGGATGAAGAAGATCGTATAAAGTATGAGGATTCCATCAAAAAATATGAAGCAATTGAATTAAATCAGCCTGATGAAGACATGTATGAATTTATGGATAAACACATAGTGATTTTTGGAAAATGTGCAGGTGGTGACTTACTAGCTTTTGATTACAGAGACGAGCTTAATACTGATGAACCACCTATTACTCTGATTTATCATGATGACCTTATCGAAATATCACCAACTGAAAATAAGTTGAGAACTATAAAATTAGCAAATAACTTCACTTCTTTTATGGCGTTATTGAAAGAGGATAATTTTTAAATTTCCCTAAAATTAACATAATACACCTTATACGAAATGTATGATATTTCTTATTATATATCAGTATATTAAATTAAGCCGTTCTGGAGTATAGGGCACCAGAACGGCTTTTTATTGATTATTCATGTTCCACGCTTATTTACCAACCAATGTTCCACGGTTTTATGCAATCTAATTTAACCATAAAGTTTTAATTTTAGAAAATTAATATGAGACTTGATAAAAAAACCACCAATAATCGCGGTTTCTTTCAATGACAACTTATGTGTCGTTCAATGACATTTTATGCGTCGCAAATGACAACTTATGTGTCGCGTGACGTTATCCGCTTTAAATAAACATTTGATGATTGGATGTTTTTCAAAATCAGTTCGTGCTACTTCAAAATTGTCACGCTGCATTGAAGGTGACATTTCTTCTGCAACATGACTTTATGCTGAATAATATTTAATAATAGCAAACTAAGCATAATAGGCACAAAAAACTGTTAAAGCGGTTTTAATACTTCTGTAGTAATTTTCAGGTTTCCACGCCCGATTACAGATTTTGCTGTAACCTAATTATCAAATGGGTATCTTTTTCTTTGATCAAACCAAATTAGAATATTTTATTGATTTGTAAATGAAAAATATAAATAAATAAATAACGTATGGATCAAATTGAAAGCGAAGAAAAAAATCAAATTCGCGGATTTTCAGGCCTTTTAATCACTTATTAAGCTTAGGCTATTTCACCTAAGGAATCATGTTACATAGCTTCCAGCAGCAGACAAAACGCAATGGATAATGCGATGTTTTTCGGTTCTGTTGATCCATAAAAAATACTTAAGTCTCTATTATTAAGCTATAAATGAGCAGCAAGAATTTTTTCTAGTCAGGTAAATGATATTCATGCACACGTAGCTATCTCGAACAAATTCACAGAATTTGGCTGCACTTACATCCAAATTGTCATTTGAAATTAGCTCAATTAAGGTAGCGCTGTCTTTCAAACCTTTGTGTAACAAAGCGTGCATAAGTCATATATACTTAGATTCAGATATGATCTCCAATCGCTAAATATCGTACACTCAACCACGCAAGTACCCATCGCACGGCGCTTAATGACGCTTGTTGAGACATTATTCTAAAATAATCATATTTATTATGTTTCATCACTACCGGAAAAAACTGATGTTCTATAAGAAGTGAAAGCATAGGTTTATCTTCTGCCGTAAAATGCATCAATACTTTTGTTACATTACTCTCATACAACCATTTTTTTATTAACCAATTATAAGTGTCTGATTGGTTTCGTTCTAAATAATCAAATCGCTCTAAAATTTTTTGTGCGGAATTAAAATCTACAGCACTTAGTAATTCAGGCAAACGTGCTAACTTTCCTTGTGTCAATAATGGATGTCTTCCTATATTTGAACCACGTTTACCTGAAGGAATGTTTGACATCGTAATTAAAGCTCTCTTCCAGGACTCAATATCTAATTGTGGCTGCCCCTGCCCAGAAATAAGATACCGCTCAATATCTTCAATATTTTGAAATAGTTCGTGTTTAATTACTTTACCCGTCGAATTTCCTCTTTTTTGAGCATAGATTACCCACCTCTGAGTTTGTCTTTTTTTGAGTACATATTTTTCGATGGTATCTCTCAACTCATATTTTAGATTACTATTCTGTTGGTTAATCGCTTGGAAATGCCTGAATAAATTACTCCGACTCATGACTCGCTTAAAAAATGCAGTATGTAAATTGGGTTGCTGTTGTTGCATGCTATAGGCATAAGTAGCTAGAAATAAGATATGAATATAATGCTTTAATGTTGTCGATTCATGTAAATGTCCAAGTACTCGACCAATCGCCTTAATCCCTTGACCGACCTGTCCTTCATTGCCTACTAGCGTATTAAATTGTTCATTCGATGGCATCCAATTTTGTAGCCATGGCAGTTCTATCGTGAGCACTTTAAAATCCACCACTGTTTGCAAACACTTTAAAGTATATGCACTTGCAAACGTATGTCTTAAATGATGTAAGCTGAGATCAACATCTCCAGTGACTTTCTTTAATATTTGAGATATTTGATCAAAAAAAGGCTTATGTTCACTGTTCTCATCAGACATTAATATCGAATATTTTTTATTTTGATAAACATCATCTAATCCCTTTTTAATCGTCTGACTTAATAAATTCATCGGAACAACACGTTCTGATCCGAGTGTTTTTAGCTGATGCTCACCATAAGGACGAATTCTGAGCATATCCTCATCAATATCTAAGGGCCGTAAATGAAGTGTCTCTGAACGGCGTACACCCATCGCCGCAGATAAACGAAAATGACGCTGAATCTCTAGACGTAAAACAGTATCATTCACCCCAGATTCTACAGATTGTAATATTTGAACGATCTGCCGCACTTCATTTTTTGAAAAAACCTTAGCACTTGCTTGATGCGCAGTACGCTTGTGTAACTTTATACGATCATCATTTAATTGAATTAAAAATTCTCTAAAGCGATTCCACGCAGCGAGATGCTTGCGGTGTGGAAAATGCTCTTGCGTCAACTCCATCCATTTTTGAAATACATCTTCATCAATCTGGCTATCTTTTGTTAAATCTTCTGAAAACCCCAATATACCTGCACTGACGATGGCCAAATGTAGATGAATCATATTTCGATTCTGTAGACTTAACTCTTCTGCATCACAGCGTAAAATCAACCATTGCACAAAGCATGTTAATAAATTGACTGAGTAGTGATTCGTTTTATTACTAGCAAGCTGTTTAAGCCAAATGCTTGATCTAGACTCACCTTTTAGTTGCTGAATCATCGCTAAAATATCAGACAAATGTAGTTGCTCATCGCCTATTTCTATTTCACTTTCTGGCTCAGTGCTATCTAAACCTGTGGTTAATTTTTCATATTCGGATAATCGTAATAATTCATTTATTGAAAGATCTTCAGTCAGGACTTGGCCTGATATATAACCTGCAATCAACGGAGTGCTATTTAACATCACCTTTTGCTGTAAAGCTTTCAACCATTGAGCTAACGATAGAGTTGACTTAAGCCCTATTTGTTTTAAATATGTATTAAAACACTTTTGCCAAGCCGTTCTTTGTTGATTTCTTGACTGTGCTAAAATCTCTTTTAATCGGGGCTGTAGATACTGTCGGTCTACTAATATTAAAGTCGAGACATAAGGACTTAACAGTACTGTACGGCGTATCTTCGTCACAGATCTATCATTATTCACTGTTAGCTCAACGAGCCGACTATTCCCCATAGCGACTATATATTGATCAGAAGCAATAAACTCCAACATCGCTTGTAAATGGCTCACTCTGCACAGTTGTGAATACATGGAGAGTACAACCAGCAAACGTCCTATTTCAATATCACAATTTTGATGTTCAGGTAAATGTTCTAAATCCTTCTGAATAAGATCAAGTAAGTTTTGTTCAGTATAACTCCATGTACTAAAACTATTTTCAGATGTCAGCCACGTACGATTAGCTTTTTGAGGAAGTTGAACGAATAAAGGAATTTTAGTTTTATCGCGAATATAAGCACAATATGCCTTTATGGCTTCTGGCAAATCAATGTTTGTATTTTTAGCTAAATGGGAAGCTAATACATGTCCAAGCTCTAAAGCTACTTGTGGCTCAGGATTTTCCTCAAAAATCAACGGACAATAGGACTCATACTCTGAGTTTTTCAGCCATTCTTTTACATCATTCTCTGAATATTGTATTCTCAGCTTCGTCTCTACTTGAGCTGTTTTAGTCTCTTGGGTTAAAACAAATGTTGGAATATGCTTGATTTTAAAAAAATCAAAACCTTCAAGACATTCGAAACCTAATTGTTTTTGCAAGTTTTCTTGTACATCAAGCCACTGTTGTTGAAAAGCTGATACAGGAAATACAGATAACATATCCCATGGATGACGACCCCGTATCCAGTGCCCAAGTCCAGCGTCCTTGAACCGTCCAGGTAACTGATTATAATCAGAGCGAACCAACTTCCGTGCCCAATTTCTAACTAAACCTTCAATCTGATGAGGAGCACAAAGTTGCACAGCATAAGATGATAAATCAACACGTGGTTCAATTTGCTCCCCTAGCATTCCCATCAAACCACGTAAACCTTGAATCTGTTTGATCAACGCTTGCGTCAATGGCACATAACGATCGGTTGATTCATCTTGATGATGTTTATCTTGAATCAATGCCCAGCCTTGCTGACTGATCCACTTTGGAAAGGGCTGCTTAATTCCTCGTCCTGCAGTTGCAAGATTCATCCATAATGCTGTATACAACGTCAAGCTATCAAAGAGCACCTGCCAATTTTTATGTTCAGAAGCCTGATTTATTCTCTTTTTTATTCGTGTAATTTCATTTTGTATTTCAACAATCTTTATTCCAATTGGGCTACCCACACGCTTATTGGAAGAGTATATATATTCAGGAATATTAATTTTTATCGTTCTTAAACAAGCAGCCCAGAGTTGCTCAAGTTGCCTCTGTTCAAAAGAGGCATAATGAATCAAGTTATCATAATTTCGACCTGATGCATTAGTCACTGCTTTAACGACAGCTAAATCACCTTGGCTATGATCATATAACAACCGTGGAAGAATATCTCGAATGCTTTTGAGGCTGATTTCTAGCTCTTTAGGTACACGGTTAATCAGTTCACTCACGTCACGTTCAACTGCCATATGATGTCTTGTAATCCCAAGATTTTTGACTTGACTCACTAAATCATTGAGTTCAATCGGTAAAACCAAATGTAATTCATTGGTCCATGGCACATGAAATTTAGAATCTTCTGGTTTTTTTTTGAGTGTCGGTGTCCCTGCAAACACACTTAATACATACGCAGATAAAGTATGATCATACTGAATAGCAATATTATTCTGATCTGCATTTTGACTAAAACGAGGCGCTGTTAATTCACTCACCGAACGTCCTGTGAGTAAACTTAATATTAAAGCTAATTTTGCGCGTAAAATTAAGCTGGTATCAGTATGAGATGGTTGACAGAGCCTAAATATTTCTTGAATTGAAATTAAGGACAATCGCGATTTGGTCCAAACTAAACCAACATTTGCAGCTTCAATATGTTGAGAAGTAGATTTAGAGGCATAAAAACCTCGAATTAAATCGGATTGTTCTGCCAAAAAAAATGTAAACAATGGCTCCAATGGTGTTTCATCTTCTTCAATCTCATTATCCTCAAATACTTCAGATACTAGACCACGATGAATTTCATCTACATCCTCTAAAGGTTGAATAGCAATACTTAATGAGCCGTATCGTTGCAAGATCAGTTTTCTATGCTTTAACCCTATACGGTGTAAAAATTCTCGACGTTTCTTCTTATTTTTTAGTGGATCATTTTGCCAAATTTGGGATAAAAACAGCTTTAATGTATAAAAAACATCATTTAATCGTTTATCTTCAGAACCAGCAGACATCAAATGAATCAGTTGTTTCGGTGAATTTTGAATAAGTAACTCTTTGACTTGTTCTAAAATATACTCATTACCTTGATCACCCAACAGCCTGATTGCTAAAAAGGCGTTATACACACGAGATCCTTTTTGAGCTTTCAGCTTTATGCTTCCATCACCCTTTAAATAACTACTATAAAGCCCTAGGGTATGTACTTTTTTTTGAAAGTGAAATATTTGCTCTAAAAGCCAAATAATTACTGTATCAAAACTCTCATTATTTCGACTTCGTCCTGCTTGAATCAATAGCAAATCACAAATTCCACTGTCTCCAGTGTATGGACGTAATGGCGTGGGTGTATGTGTGTTTCTATCTATTGTTTCTGAGAAAAAATGTGCATATTCCTCAGAATCCTGCAATCTACTAATGATCTTTAACGTATTAAGCTCATCACGAAATTCTGGTAATTCATCATCCCCAATCAATGTGAAGATTCGCTGACAAATGACAACAATGCCAGCTAAGCTATAGTGTGCACGCAACAAAAATAATGCTTGGATCAGTTCTTTTTCTTCTATATTTTCATTCTGATTAATACATTCTAGGAGCTTCTTGAAATAACTTTTCATGAACTACTCCGAATACGATAGACTCTTGCCTTCTTCAAGTCTGTTAAAGCCAAAGCAACTTCTGCCATTGGTGCCACACGAACAATTTGCTGCTGATATTTTTGATAAAGTTCCTCCAGTCGAGGTAAAAATACAGAAAAGTTAGCTAAATGAAAATATGGTTGCACAGACTTACCCAGCTCTTTCACTTTAATTCTTTCTAATGGCAAAAGCTTCTGGGCGATATAACCAGCTAAAACATTTTCGATTAAAAAATTACCACTCACCACCGGTGATGCCCAATTAACCAATTCTTGAACAAAGGAAATCGGCAGCTTTTTCAAAAAATGCTGTGTATTTAAAAATAAAATCATTTCTTCTGGATCTAAACTCTTTAGTCGAAGTTGGCCTGCAACCACCATCTTGTCCTGTGCTTTATCCACTTTAGCCCAGTGTCTTCTTTTCACACTATCCTTTAGAGTTTTTACCTTACATAAGTCCCTATCGACAGCAAGCAGTAACTTACGATATATCGCGAGCAGTAGTAATGCTTGATTTTTAATTTTTTCTGAAAACTCCCGGCTCATTTCCTCATTGAGTAACATCATTTTCAAAACTAAAACTGGGCATGGTTTTTCAAACCTGCCTTCAGAAATTGTTAATGCATCAATGAGCAATGGTGTCATCATTTTTTTCTGCACAGGTAAGTTATTTTTAGCGTCACAATAGTAGAATAACACAGTCCCAAAATTAACAAAATTAAATCAAATAAATTTTATATTTAATAAAAAAGTATTTGATTTATATAATTTATTTACTAACTTTATTTTTATACTAATTCATCAGCTGCGATATCTTCTTCGACCGCTTCGTCCCAAAGATGGATTTGTTTGGCCGTTAAGTGTTCATTCTTCTGGGCGAACTTATGCCGTTTAAACTGCGCAAGTTCATGCTCGTATTTTTGATTGAGAATAGAGAGAGATTTAACTTTAGAATCTAATTGCTGATTGGTGACTTCAAGATGTTGAACTCTGGCATCTAATTGCTGATTTGATTATGCTAAAGACTGATGCTGCATCGCCAATTGCCGGGTAAATTCCAGCAGTTGTTCATGGGTCAGTTGGCTTAAATCAGGCAGCGTATTCATGGCCGCAGTATGCTTGAGGTCATGACGCAGAGGAAATAGAATGTTTGGAGAATAGCAGAATGGCCGAGCTTGGTTTAGAGCATTGTTACCACTTGCTGCAGACCGATTCTTTGCCAAGCTAAACCTTGGATCAGTGCTTGTAAGTGCTCCGGGCTGAGGGCCACGGTTTCACCCTGGTGAACTTTAGCGCAGTGGAATTTTCCCTGTTCCAGCCGCCGGGCACACAGCCAGATGCCCAGTCCATAATGCACCAGCACTTTCATGCGATGGTCACGTTTGTATTACAGAATAGGTAAGCACAATGCGGTTTGATATAGCCAAAGGCTCTCAGCACCTGAGCCATGACAGTATCCATACCTGCTCGCATATCCAGAGGTTGGGTAGACAGCCAGATTTCATCGATACGGATCATGTTGCAAGTGCCTTGAGTAATTCTCCTAAAGCAGATATTTCTGATACTTGCCATTTCAAGCCAATTTCTGATTTTGAGTGGGGTAAAGTAATTTGAACCGTTAACATGTCAGTAGGAGTAGGATCTAATGGTGCAGAGCAAGATAAAGCAATAAATGCAGGTTTATTCGGTAGTGGTGAGCGATCATTTCTCTAGCTTACCATCAATTAAGCGAATCCAGTTGGATAGGGGATTTGTATTCAATCCATGTTGCAAAGCGACTGAAGCAATTGAAACGTCCGGTGCTTTACAAGCCTGAACGATCTGCTGTTTAAATTCAGCACTGCATGTTCTTCGTTTTTTCTCAAGAGATGTGATGGATGTCTAGGGTGTGTTGACACTTTTAGTTTAAAAAAATAGCGAAGTAGTAAAATCAAATCGCCAAACCCAATTTTACTATTCGCTATGCCTCGTACCATGCTGACAGATCAACCCTGGCAAAAGTTGAAAGTTATTCTGCGTAATTTATCCATTCACCACAACTCAAATTTACGCAATTTTATTGAAGCTATTCTCTATAGAATTAGAACAGGCTGTCCGTGGCGAGATATTCCTTCTTGTTTTGGTCATTCAAACTCTATTTTCAAACGTTTTAATCGTTGGTCAAGCAGCGGTAAGTTACTTAGATTATTAAAATTACTAGCCTCATGCCCCGATATGGAGTGGATTTTTATTGATGGCTCTCATGTACGTGCTCATCAACATTCTGCCGGTATAGCGAATCAATCTATTTCTAAAAGTGTAGGAGGAAACTCCTCAAAAATACATTTGATTGTTGATGTACATGGCAATCCTATTGATTTCATGATTACCGATGGAACCACACATGATGTTAAAGTTGCACCTGATTTAATATCAACATTAGATTTAAAAGAGACAAAAGTGGTATGTGCAGATAAAGGCTATGATTCAGAACCACTGCGTGAACAGATCAGGAAAACAGGGACTAAAGCGAATATACCAAAGAAAACAAATAGCCAATCGAACAATGACCATATGGACTGGTGTTTATATAAAATCAGGCATTTAGTTGAAAATATGTTTTGTAGATTAAAGCAATTTAGAGGAATAGCTACTCGATATGACAAGCTCAAAAGAAATTATCAAAGTTCTGTTGCTTTAGCCTGTATATTTTTATGGCTACCTTTATAGGGTTAATTATGAACAGTAAATGTCAACAGACCCTAGTTATTTGTAGTCATAAATTTAGTCCCCACTTGTTTTTAAGTGGGGACTAAATTAAGGCTTATAGGATGAATTCATAAGGTGTGTTCAGCGAACACTTACGTTTTGAATAGATTTAAGGAATTAGGCAGACCTCATACCCAAGTTGTCACTTGAATTTGGATAACTTAGGGAAGATCTATCTCTAAAGCCTTTATCCAACAGAGTCGTTTTTATCCTAGGGTCCTTACCACTTGTATTCTTTACAAACATATATTTAAAAAAGTGTAGCAAGTTGCTACACTTTTCGCTAGATCAGCTCTTTACCAAAAATATCATTCAGTCTTTCACGAATACTTTGAACGAATTCTGGATTATTTTTAAGTTTATGCTTCATATTTCGTTTAAAGTCATTCAGCCCCATACCAATTTCAGCAAAATCCATTTGGAATAAAGTGTCATTAATGACAATATTTGCTTGAGAGTCAGTGAGGCATCCTACTTTTTTAAACCACTTCTTGAACTGCTGATAATTTTCATCATTATTAAAAATATACCAAGAACGTACATTCGTATCGAATTTAGCCCCTAATTCTTTTACGGATGCATTGTCTTCAAATGGAACATCAAGATAGATTTTTTCAATCACTGCAATTTCATCCAGTGCCTTATCAGCAATCCGATGATGCAGTTTAAAATTCACACCTACAATTGGACGGCCTTTCTTAACGGTTTCATACTCTAATTGTAGATCTGTATTTTCGTTAATTTCTGCCACTATTTTGTCTAATACATAGCGTCTAAAATCTACCCAGCGATCATATTTGGTTTCATTAATATCAATCAGTGCTTTCAAGTTTTCTAAAAGTAATGGCACTTCATAACTCTTTTGATTGGCGTACTTAAATTCGTTTTTAATGAAATAAGTATAAAGACTCATACTGGCAACAGAATCTAGGGCAAAAAGATGTTTTAGCTGATAGGTAGTAAAATTACCCCCAGCCAGTTGAGTGAAATACGGCAACACCTCACTAGTAAAACGAATCTGAATCGCATTTTTAGAGTCATCTTCCCATCTTAACTCACGGATAATGGGAACGACAGAATGTACTTTTTTAGTCTTTCTCTTACCATTATCAGCAGGCTCCTCAATAATAAAATGAGCTACCCGGGATGAAAGCTCTTTATAGATCCGATCTATTGCAACATTAATTGAGTTACGTTTATTTAATCCTAGTAAATCTGCCAAATCATCCTTATACAAATAAATATAAGTTTGTTCGGTAATTTCACCATCTACCCTATTTTTCTCACTATAATTCGCAACCGCCATTGCATATAGAAGTGCCTTATATTCATTGGATGACAACTCGATTGGGCGAATTAAGCGGTTACTGGTACTGACAACGCCATTATGGCGAATGTTGCCTATACAGTAGGGAATATAATTCGTTTCTTCTTGCAATGGTTCAGATTCTGTCATAACCGTGATATTTATAATTTGACTTAGTTTTTATATACAAAAGTGGAAAAACTTTCAAGACTTTCACCACAAGATTCTAAAAGTGGAAGGTCCGTCATCAAAAAAAAGCGTTATTATCCGATTTTTTGCCTTTAAAGTGGAATTAAATACAGTATTTCCACCCTACAGTGACAGACCTTCCACCTTTAGCCCCCGAAATTACAGTTTAGAATGACTATTTTTACTTTTTTCACCCACATTCAGATAGGTTAAGTTAAATAGAAACCCTGATGTGACAAGGCTTCCACCTTTCAGTTAGATTCGAAAGGTATAACTGCACATATAATCATCAGGAAATATCCAATAAAAACAGATTATCCACAGGTTAAGAACATACAGTGACAACCCTTCCACCTTTAAGGCTTAGTTACGAGACTTTATTAACATATTAAATAATTGTTTTTTAAATTATTTTTAAATAAAAATAGCGGTTTAAAAAATAGCAGTGACAAACCTTCCACCCTAGTGACAGACCTTCCACTTTAGAGTGACAAACCTTCCACTTTAGAGTGACAGACCTTCCACTTTAGAGTGACAGACCTTCCACTTTATGGTGACAAACCTTCCACTTTTAAAACTCTAAGCATCTGTTTTATATAATAAAAATGCACTCTTAATTATTAATTAGCTAAATAACTAATTATTCTAATTATTAATTAAGCTAGCTTAGTTAAAGATTTATTTTTAAGCTGTTTTACATCTGAACAAATAGGATTTATAAATTTTAAAACTATAGTAAGATGAGTGAAAGTTATTTATATTACTAAACATTCAAATACGGAAGCATCTGACACGCATGTCTGCAAAAATTATTACTGTTGCTAACCATAAAGGCGGATGTGGCAAAACAACGACTGTTGTGCACCTAGCCTCAGAACTTGCCAATCTGGGCAACAAGGTTTTAGTCATTGATTTAGATCCTCAAGCAAACGCAAGTTTACACATTGGGATCCAACATCCAAGCGAAATTGTTGTGACTACAGCAGAATTACTAGTGGGCGATATTTCGTTGTTGGCAGATGCATTACAAGAAGAAACGAACTTTGAAAAAGTATCATTAATTTATGGTTCCTTGAATTTAGGAAAAACTGAAGACCAACTAAAAGAAGAAGCTCCCCGTCCTTCTGAAGAGTTAAATATCAAGTTAGAACTGTTAAAAGATCTTTATGATTTTATATTGATCGACTGTCCACCTAGTCTTAAATTATTAACCAGCAATGCCCTGGCATCTTCAACACATGTCATTATCCCTATCGAATCCGGATCACAATATGGATTGTATGGGGTAACAGATCTTTTAAATCATCTTGAAAAGATCAAACGTATTAATCCAGATTTAGAGCTTTTAGGCGCTTTACTAATTAAGCATGATGAACGTCAGAATGTCTGTAAGCTGATTCGGAATGAAGCCTTGAAACAGGTAGGAAAACTTTTAGAGACTACCATTCCTCAAAGTACTAAAGTTAATCAAGCAGCGATTCTGCAACAATCACTTTTGAACGTAGAAAAAAATTCAAAAGTACGTAAGGCTTTTGAAAGCCTTGCCAATGAAATTGTAGCTAAAGTTTAAACCTGAGAGTATTATGGCAAGCACCAAAGAGCTTTTAGCTCAGAAACTGAAACAGAATACAGAAAAACATCAGCAAGCACAGAAAGACAATATTAGAGAGCTGAAAGAGTTTAGACGTAATGTTCCTATTGAGGATATCAGCCGTAGTCCAAACCAGCCGCGTAAATTATTTGAAGAGTCACAATTAAAAGAACTGGCGGATTCCATTGACGAAGTCGGTCTTTTGCAGCCCATTACAGTGCGTAAACTTGATAATCTGAAATATGAACTCATTGCAGGCGAGCGGCGCTTACGGGCGCACCATTTACTCGGCAAGTCTGTGATTGAAGCCATTATCATTGATGCGAATAATGTAGAAGCATCTTTGTTAACCTTAGCAGAGAATTTAAAGCGTCAGGACCTGACAGATTATGAAATTTTTATTGGCCTGAACTCACTTGATGAGAAGTTAAAGAAAAACAAGCAACGTTTAGCCAATTCACTGGGTTTAAATCGCGAAGATATGTACAAGTATTTAGCGTACGAAAAACTGCCTCAAGTAATTTTAAATGACCTTGATGTGGAACCAGGCCTACTAGGTCGTACTGCTGCAACTGCATTCAAAAAATTTCTGTCGGATCATATAGAGCAACTTTCTGAGGCCGAAAAGGCTTTGCTAGGGGCTTGGGAAAAAGTAAAAGACAAAAAACTAGAGCAAAGTAAAGTTACTGCCTATGCTGAAAAAATATTGAGTCAGGATCCAGGAAAACTGACCACAACATCTGTGGTTAGAAAAATTGAATATGCAGGTAAGATTGCGGGGAATATCAAACTAAATCAAAAACAGCTTAAGGTTTCTCTGAATATCTCGGAAATTGACGAAGCTAGTCTCTTACA
Organism: Acinetobacter sp. CIP A162; assembly: GCF_000367905.1. GTDB lineage: Bacteria > Pseudomonadota > Gammaproteobacteria > Pseudomonadales > Moraxellaceae > Acinetobacter > Acinetobacter lwoffii. The sequence goes on from NZ_KB849162.1 coordinate 57,566, forward strand.
ACTAGAAGATTTTTTAAAACAGCTTATTCAGAAAAGTGAAAAAGTGTAGCAATTTGCTACACTTTTTTTTGACAATCTCAAACTAGGGCGTGTCATCAATTAAGCCAGATAGATCGCTGATAAGAAGTTTTGAGCCAATTTATCATAGCGTGTGGCAATAGCACGATATTGTTTGAGCTTGGCAAAAAATTTCTCGATCAGATGTCTTGCCTTGTAGATATGTCAATCATAATCACGCTGATCAATAGAATTACTTTTCGCTGGCATCACAACTTGACCCTTCGCCTCTAAAATTAGATCAATGACCCGATCCCTGGAGTTGTAGGCTTTATCCATAAGCCAGGTCTGGCTCAACGATAAGTCCAGCAACACATCTGAACCGTTTAAGTCATGAACCTGCCCATCCGTGAGATAAAATCCTGTCGGGTTGCCTAAAGCATCAGTACGGGCATGAATTTTGGTGCTTAAGCCCCCTTTACTGCGCCTATTCGCCTGATTTCCCCCCAGCGCTGTGTTGGTAAGCACGTACAATGGGGTGCAGTCTAACATCACATATTCATTGTCACGGTCATGTGACAGCACTTCAAAGACTCTCTGCCACACACCTGTTTTAGCCCAAAGACTAAAACGAGTATACACTACTCTAAAATCACCGAAGCGTTCGGGTAAGTCTCGCCACGGGATACCTGAACGATAGCGCTTCAACAAATAGTCGGTTATCTTTGGCCGTTACTCCAACAGTACCCATTCGTCCAGGTAACAGATCTTTAACCTGTTCCCACCAATCATCTATTAATGCATAGCGTTTATTCATGAAGAAATTATGAGGACCGGTAGGATTTTCTCAAGCTAATTGATGACACACTAATTCAAAATAAAAAAAGGTTTTTAAATATTATTTCTATAAGTCAATGTGACATTGACTTATACCAGGTTTTAATTGACTCAGCTTAGATAGTGTATGGGGGCCTAAAAAATTAATTAATTTATGTCTATAGAAAAAATAGAAATAAATGTTCATATATCAATGATATATGGTTGTTTTTTATAATAAATAGCCTAAGCAATTATTAGTAAATATATGTTTTTTGGATATGGTATAATTAGCTAAAAATCCAGACATCAGTGGTAAATTAAAATAAATCTTAAAATATGCCAGCCTTAAACCACAGCTTTAATTTTTGCCTACAGACAGCAGCCCAAGACGTTACCTAGTGTCACGTTACGGAACCACACTCAGTGAGCTTGCCGAATTCAACAGATCTAGAGATCTTAGTATATTGCCCTATAAATCCCATTTTCTTAAAGATTACCTTTAGATAGTCAAAGGCATTCAAGTGTACAGATAGGGACTGTGCCAGGAAACGTGCTAGTATGGAGGTGGGCAATAACTGCTTAGAATCAAGGTACGTGATTTTCTCAGTCGACTATTACGAATAGCCGCCATTTGGTAGATGCCTTTTAGTTAGATTGAACCGTCACCACTCTACTAGACAAATTTAGTCTATTCTTTTTGCATAAATGATAACATTATGAATGGACAACGATATTCTCTCAGAATCACGTATTAATCATGCTGCTAAACATTCTCATTAAAACAAGGGAATGCATCTTTTTACTGATCGTACCTTGTTTTTAATTTTCCTCTGTTCTTTAATTTAGTACTATCTTTATCATTTATGAGCACTCACTGGATTCACTGAATGAAGTATATGGAAATCAGAGATTTGATTGAGGCTGAATTGAAAAATTATAGTTCTAATCAAATGATTCCATCCGAACGGTACTTGGCATTAAAGTTTGACTGTTCAAGGGAAACAGTGCGTAAGGCCTATGAACAGCTTCGTGCCGAAGATAAAATTTTCAAACGGCAAAATCTCGGCTGGTTCGTGAGTAATAAAAAAATTCAATATTCTCCAAACTCAATTGAAAATTTTCGTTCTTATATGAAGGCACAGGGTTTTAATGTCAGAACTGAACTAATCTCGACCAGACAGTTGGAGCGATTGGATCACAGTAATCTTTTTAGTGAAGAAAATCGTAAATTGGGCTTTATTGAAATTATTCGTTTACGTTATGCTGATGATGTACCTGTACTTCTAGAATATAATTATTTACCTGTTGCGCTGTTTCCAAATGTGCTGAATTATGATGTGATTACTTCGGTACAAGATGTCATTAAAAATCACTTTCATTATAATTACACGAGTAGTCAGTTAAAAATTAAAAATACCGGTGTGTCTCATTTTGAGAGCCAGCACTTAGGTATTCCTTTAAGTCAAACCGCCACTTATATTGAACGTATTTCAAAATCAGATGATCTAGTGATTGAATATGACATCGAAATCTGGTCACAGGACAAAATTGAAATGACCTTAGATATTCAAGCATAAGCTTATATTTATATCCTGCCCATTCAAATCCTAAGAAGTTAAATGGTTTTAGGATTTTTTTTATTTTCTTAGATTAGCATTAGACCGCCTTCATAAATCATTCTTACTCAGTTGCAAATTATAAATTCCAGCAACTAGATTGAATCTCAAAAGGGGGGCTTTTAGCTCTATTGCGATAACGTTCTGAAAGCATTTTGAAAGTTTTTAGACTGCCAATCCATACTTAATTTCTATTCTTCTTTATTGATTTCCTGATTATAGATTTTTAGTTCAGGATCCAGTTTACAGCGGCTTTTGGCCTCTAATGGCAACAGGGTATTGGGAAGCGCGTTTGATTGAGGTTAAGCAGGCAGGGAAAATTAGACGTTATATCACTTTATTAATGGACCCAAAGACATATCCACTGATAGGCTTGGCGAAGCTTTATGCTCAGCGCTGGGAAATAAAAATGTGTTACCGAGAAATCAAAAGTGATTTACAGGAGGGCAAGCATTTGAGGAGCAAGCAACCTGATTTAGTTTATCAAGAATTATGGGGGGTATTGCCTATAATATTCTAAGAAGACAATGAAACATATGGCTCAACGTGCAAAAGTCAGTCCTTTGAGAACCAGCTTTCATATTGCATCTATTGGCATTCTGAATATATTAAGATTCGACTCTTTAGACTCCGCAGGTAATTTACCTAAACATTTAGAAAGTTTACTGGAAAAATCTAAGAGATATGTTTTGCCTGAGAGGGAGTGAGGAGTTGCCCACGAGTTATGAAAGGGACACCACAGAAATACCCAAGAAAATGCCAGTCAATTTCTTAACTGACCGGCATTCCTTTAATTAAGGGCTTTCAGATGATTCAGATTTTTTGTCTTTCTCATTTCCATAATCTAAAGCAACCTGTTGTGCTTCGGCGGCGGCAGTTGCTTCTATTGGAATGGATTCATCTGCAATAGCTACTGTTCCAGTAAATCCAAATAAGCTCAGGATTAGAATCTTTGAATACTTTTCCATCTGAATTTCCTCTATGTTTCTAAAACTTAATTTCAGTGTAGAGGCTAAGTTTAAATTCCGATGTATGAGCTATGTCTGCGTATGTAAGATATTCAGGATCCAAGTTATAGAACCTTGGGTTTAGGTAAGAATACTTATCGGATGAGTTTTTTTTGTAGCGTTAATTGGCCAAATACAGACCGATTTTCTTAAAAATCTTTTATAGCGAAGATAATTTAATGGCAAATTATAAAAAGAGCATAGCAAATGGTCAACTGCGGTAATCCCCCCTACAATAAAATCCAAGAAGAAATAAACAATATGGAACCAGGTACGATGAAATGGTGAACCGTACCGGGTTTGTCGGAGAGTCAATATTCTGAGAGACTATCCCGATGACAAAATTAAAATATACCCCTGAAATCAGAGAAAGAGCGGTTCAATTATTGATTGAATCTGAAAAAGATTATCCTTCTACTTGGGCTGCAATCACAGCAATTGCGCCTAAGATTGGTTGTACTCCTGAAACACTTCGTGCCTGGCATCAAAAGCATTTAGATCAGCAAAATCCTATTAAAGTACAACAGATATCTGATCAAGAAAAAATGAAGCAAATGGAACGTGAAATTAAAGAATTAAAGCGTGCCAATGAAATTCTACGTAAAGCAGCCGCTTTTTTCGCCCAGGCGGAGCTCGACCGCCCACACAAATAATGGTGGATTTCATCCATAACAATAAAGATCGATATGGTGTTGATGCGATTTGTAGGATTTTACCGATCGCAGCTTCAACCTATTACCGGACTCTAGATCTCTGCGAAAATCCAGAACATCGAGCAAAGCGAGATTTACATGACTTGCATCATGCTGAGGAGATTAAACGAATTTGGAAGGAAAGTTCAGGTCGATATGGTGTACGTAAAGTCTGGCAAAAACTGAAACGTGAAGGCTATATTATTGCACGCTGTACTGTTGCTCGATTAATGAAAAAGCTAGGTATACAAGGTGTTTGGCGAGGTAAGAACAAACAAACCACCCGTAGCCGAGATGACCAAAAACGAGCAGATGATTTAGTGAAACGGAATTTTAGAGCTGATCAGCCTAATCACTTGTGGGTTGCTGACTTTAGTGTGCCGCAGCAAGCGGCGTAAGAGATGAGGGTATGGCCCCTCGCTATCGGCTTGCAGGAGCAGGTAGCAAACCACCATAAGCGGCTTGGATCAAAAGTCCCGGTCGTGAGCGTTGTGGAAAAGGCGTTGTAAAGGCGTCAGGTAAGAATTAGGAAGGCGAACACCAGTGAACTGCCGTTCAAGTGTCGAAAGTACTCAAATGACATCAAAACCGGGGATGGATGTTGCCCCGCGATCAGTTTGGCCGTTACCTGCTTACGGGCCATTCGGTGTCCGGCGTAGAGGCAGCGCGATCCTAATTCAGGCTTTTACGTTGAACTGCGGGAACCTTCGGTGGCGATGTCAAGCGAAAGGTACAAGCTCAAAAGGCAAGGCCGATAATAGCAATGCGTCACCAAGGGGCGGAGCAGCTCGTAGTAGTGTTGAAGTTACTGTAATGGTAATGGAGCGAAGGGGCTGCATTATCCAGGTCTGCGGTCTTGTCAACTGCACAAGCAGGAGGAACAAGGCTTTATGACCAAACCATTTAACATTCCTAAAGCGTTAATTTGGGAGGCATTCAAGAAAGTCAAAGAGAATGGCGGTGCTGCAGGCATCGATCATGAATCTATTGAGCAATTCGAACACCACTTAAAAGGCAACCTGTATAAACTATGGAATCGACTTTGTTCAGGCAGTTATTTTCCACCGCCAGTCAAAGGCGTTCCGATTCCAAAGAAATCAGGTGGGGTACGTATGTTAGGCATTCCAACAGTAGCGGATCGAGTAGCACAAACAGCTGTCAAGCTTATATTGGAGCCACAGATTGATCCTCTATTTCATCCAAACTCTTATGGATATCGTCCAGGGCGTTCAGCCCATGATGCGATAGCTGTGGTGAGACGACGAAGTTGGGAGTATGACTGGGTTGTGGAATTTGATATCAAAGGTCTATTTGATAACATTGACCATAATCTACTCATGCGTGCACTTAAGAAACACTGCGAAATTCCATGGATTCTTCTCTATGTAGAACGCTGGTTAAAAGCACCTATGCAAAATGTAGATGGTCAAGTTTTAGAAAGGAATCACGGCACACCGCAAGGTGGAGTTATCAGTCCTCTATTGGCTAATTTATTTATGCATTATGCTTTTGACATGTGGATTACCAAGAATCTTGCGAGTGTAAGATTCTGCCGCTATGCGGATGATGGAGTAATTCATTGCCGAAGTTTATCTCAAGCCAAACTTGTTTTACAAAAGATTGGTGCACGATTTCGTGAATGTGGACTCGAATTGCATCCAGATAAGACAAAGATTGTTTATTGCCAAGATGTGAATCGTCGCCAAGCATATCCAGATGTTCAATTTACTTTTCTCGGGTACACGTTTAGGCCCCGTAAGGCTGTGGACAAGTATAAAAGAGTTTATGTAAATTTCTCTCCTGCAGTCAGTCGTGATGCACTTAAAACAATGCGACAGACTATTCGGAAATGGCATCTACATCTGATGTGTAATCGCGAATTAAGTGATTTATCTGCAATATTTAATCCAATTCTTCAAGGCTGGCAGCAATACTATGGTCGATTCCATGGTTCAGCAATGTCAACGATCTGGCAACACATGAATGCTTATCTTATACGCTGGATGAGGCGTAAGTATAAAAACTTGGCCCGTCATAAAAGACGGGCTAGATATGCCTTAGGGCGACTTGCGCGTGATTTTCCAAATGCCTTTGTGCACTGGAAAATGGGATGTTTACCATCGGTTGGATAATGGGAGCCGGATGAGCTGAGAGGTTCACGTCCGGTTCTGCGAGGGGCTAAGGGTGAGACTCCCTTGGTCTACTCACCCCTATATTCAAACTCATTCAGGCTGGGTCTATACCGCCTTTATTATTGATGTGTTCTCACGAGCAATTGTTGGATGGAAAGTATCTACACGGATGAATACAGATATGGTACTCGATGCACTTGAGCAAGCATTGCACGATCGAGGCATGCCAAAGAATGTGATTCATCATTCCGATAGAGGTGTTCAATATCTTTCTATTCGCTATACCAATCGTTTAGAAGCTGCAAATTTACGAGCATCAGTCGGTACAACTGGTGATTCATACGATAATGCTCTGGCTGAAACGGTGAATGGCTTATACAAAACAGAGGTGATTGAATATTTAAAAGCAGATTGGCAAGGTTTAGCAGATGTACAACTTGCGACACTAAACTGGGTAGATTGGTTCAATAAAAAGCGTGTACACAGTGCACTGGGTTATGTATCGCCTTTTGAGTTTGAAGCAATGTACTATGATAAGATTAACCCGTTAGGTCAGGTGGCCTAACTTAAATAAAAAAGTCTCCGACAAACCCGGTACGGTTCATGGATCAGCAATAATATTGAGTTAAATGACATGCAGGGTGTCCATACTTTCTTATTAAGTTTAGAAGAAGAAGGTGGTGTTGATATGATCGCAGTAGGTCATGAGTCTTATATAGGACATCGCCCAGTACATAAGGTTAAGTTTGAAAAGAATTAGCACCTCCTCTGAGAGATTTTTCTTTACCAGCCCTATTTTTGTAACATCCAGTAATTTTTTTGTAACCTTATTGTTATTTATTGTTCACTTTGTTTATTATATAAAAGATGAAAGGTGGAGAATTTAAGATGCTCACTAAGGTCGAAGCCATTGTGATTTCACTAATGGTAATTGCATTAATACTCATTATTTATGAAATGGGACAAGGACTTAATTGGACTTTATAAATGCTTTCTCAGCTTAAAAAAAGTTCTCAATTGATGGCATTAATTTATTTATCAGAAGTTTCAGAATTTTGATCTTATGCTTGGCTGACTAAAGATGAATAATATCTATATTGGTGATATTGTTTACCTAGTTTACGGTAGTCATCCAATGATGGTTGAAAAATTGCACGATAATTTAGCTACTTGTATATGGTTCAGTGATAAAAAACATTTTTTCCGTAAGAATTTTCCCTTAAATATCTTAATAAAAAAACGTAATTCAACAAAATATACCTGTATAGATTAAGCTTGAAAATTATCTTAAAGCTTCAATAGAACTGAATCAAAGCACCTTAGGCGGGCGAATTCAAACATGAGGTGCGATAGTTTCAAAAGCCTTATGATAATCAATAAGCTGAGAAAATTTCTCTAATAGTGTAAGCCAATCTAACGCTTTTCTAGGACGAGTATTCAGTGACATGGCAACTTGATTTAAATAATGCTGATCTGCCTGATTTAAATCAATCCCTTTAGGTAAATATTGCCTAATTAAACCATTCATATTTTCGCATGTGCCTTTTTGCCATGGTGAATGTGGGTCACAGAAATATACATCTATGCCTAAATTTTACCATCTCACGTCCACGGTCATAGGTCAACGTTTCACGCAGTTCTCAGGTAAATATTTCAGAGCTTTAGTTAAAGCCTTGCGCACTGATTCTGCCTTTGCATCAGATAATGTTGCCAAGATACAGAGCTGTGTATTTCGTTCAATAAGTGTTGCTATCGAACTTTTATTGTCTTTACCTTTAATTAAATCGGCTTCCCAATGACCCGGTATCTTTCTTGAACTTCGGCTGGGCGCTCATGAATAGTTTTAATATCCTGTAATATAGAATCTTTTTTAGGTTCACCGTTAGCTTTTCGCTTTTTATTTTCATGATGCAGACAGGATAATAAGTCTTTTTTCAACTCACCCTTTGGTAATGCTCGTATCGTTGAATAAATCGTTGTATGGCTTACATTCATTGTTTGATCCAAATCAGGAATTGTCTTTAAACGCTTCGATATTTGCTGAGGAGACCATAAACAACGGATCGCTTCAACAATAAATCTCCAGAGGATTGAATCGATTTTGAGCTTTCTGTGACTACGTCTACGTCTAGCGAAGGTGTTATCAGAAGCATATCGAGCTTGATAAACGTCATTGATACTATTTCTTTTAAGCTCACCATAGATCGTACTTGGATGTCTTTTAATGAGTTCGGCAAATTTTCTTGGTGAAAAGCCTTCTTTTCTTGACTCAAGCATTAATGCAGTACGATCTTCAAAGTTAAGATGATGGTATGACAATTTTATATACTCCATACCCTTTAAATTAATTAGGTGGTTTATGTCGCACTTCAAGTTTTACTCTGCCTTGCCTCTAATATTATTGAGAAACTGATTGATCAAAGTATTTCAAATTAAGAAATAAATAATTTTATATTTAGCTCTGATGGGATAACCATCAGGGTATTTTTTTGTCATTAAAATCTAATTTGAGACATCATTATGAATGATTTTTTTTAGAAACGAATCGAAGCATCAAAATCAATGACATTGAAGTTCGTCAGATACAGATGAAAGACTTCGATACCTGGGCAATCCATACTGAGCCGTTAAAGAACTTCATTAAAGACCAAAATCATTCAAGTGTACAACCATGGCATGTGTTACTGATCTGAACAATGAATCACTGGTAGAATTTGCTGCTGAGGAACATGGATTTAAAGAGCTACTTAGTGAAGTCATGAAAATGAATTACGGTGCATTTCAAAACTATGTTATCGCTTGAACTGAGGATCAGAAAGCTTGTTTGAATTGATGTATTTCATCCGCAGATTATGCGCGAATGCTAAGAAATCTGGAGTTCGAATATTAACCAAAAAGAAGATCATTTTTTGATTTATGCGAGAGATCTATTTTATTTTTATATTTATAAGGCTAAACTTTCCTCCAATTTAATACTGGTATGTACCACTTAATTTTAGGGCGTGTCTTCAATATTAAATGTATTTAAAAATACTGTTTGCATGTTCGCCTAAACAATGATTTTCCATTATTACATAATGATCTGGCTCAGGAATATTGATAATGACCACAATGACTGATGATTTAGGTCATGGTATGGGCAATGCCTGGGAACATAAAGACTGGGCACATATTTCTGATCCAGAATTACAAAGCCTGCAGCAGCATTATTCCTGTTTACAAGGTCATATTCAGATTTTGTGGTGTAGTCCCCGGCCATTTTCATCTGCGGCGCTGGTCAAGGTGGAGCAGGATTTTGTGATCAGGGATGAAGCAGTCGCGCATCAGTATTTGATTAAGCGCAGCCATTGTTCCTTTCGTCGTGCCCGCGATATTTTACAGGAGCATGCCGTTCTTCAGCATTTAGCTAGCAAAGAAATTCCTGTTGCAGCATTGATTAGCTCAAATCAAGGTCTGACCGCTTTAGAGCTAGGTGACTGGACCTATGAAGTCTATGCAAAAGCAGTCGGCTTAGATCTGTATGCAGATCAGCAATCCTGGAAACCTTTTTTCTATGCTGAACATGCTGCGAAAGCGGGGCAATTGCTGGCAAAGTTACATATGGCCATGCAGGATTTTCCTGAGCACCAAGGCCGATCAGCATCTTATTTATTGTCCAATCAGCAGCTTTTAGACAGTGAAAATATCGTTACAGCCATTCAACGGCGCATTGTAAACAGTCCAGAATTAAGCCGTTACTGTGCCGACAAAAATTTAGATCCTTACTTTTTAGATCAAATCTTACAGGTTCACCAGCGTATTCAGCCTGTATTGCAACAGGCAAGCAGAATTTGGACCCATAACGATTTACACGCTTCTAATCTATTCTGGTCAGCACCGGATGCCAAAGCGGAGATTACTGCCGTAATTGATTTTGGTTTATCTGACCGAAATTCGGCACTTTATGATCTGGCTGTGACGATTGAACGTAATTTCATTGATTGGTTGGAATTAAAGCAGAACCCACATATTCCGATTGATGAAGCCGGTTTAACCGCTTTTCTCCATGCTTATTTTTCCGAAATACATCCACAAGAAGATTTTAGTATTTTGCCAGAACTGCTGAAAATCGTGCATCTGGATTTCGCTTTTTCAGAGCTGGAGTATTTTGTGGGTATTACCCACAACCTCAACCATGCAGATGCGGCTTATTACGACTGGATTATCGGTCATGTGGACTGGTTCTTTGGCGAACAAGGCCAACAATTTACCCAGACTTTAACTCGGCTCATTCAACATGAATTGCAAGCTTCTCAATGCTCTCTCTAAACCCAGCATCATCACCCACTTCACATACATAAGGTTTCGTATGAACACTCGTCAATTCAAACAGAATGTATTAACCCGATCTTTAAAAATGATCATTCTGTCACCGCTGTGTTTAGCCCCGCTGACTTATGCTGAAGACGATGTGCAACAGCTTGACACGATTGTTATCACAGCCGATCAAAGTATCCCTTACACGAGTACCAAAGTGAATATTGAAGGTTTTGGTACGGAGAATTTGCAAAAAATACCTGCATCAGTTTCTATCTTGACTGCCGATCTCATCGCTGAACAACATGGCCGTGTGCTGAGCGATGTTGTAAAAAATGATGCAGCCATCGGTGATGGCTATGCTGCAATTGGCTATTATCCAAACTTTGTCTCGCGTGGCTTTGCACTTGATTTGGCATCAAGCTACCTGATTAATAGCAATGTGATTCGTGGTGAACAAAACGTTGCACTTGAAAACAAAGAACGTGTGGAAATTTTAAAAGGCATTTCCGCGATTCAAAGTGGGATGTCAACCCCGGGTGGGGTGGTTAATTATGTCACCAAGCGACCGAAAGATATTCAGGCACTGACATTCTCGGCTGATCAACACGGCCAGTTTTCAGTGGCAACTGATCTCGGTGGTTTTTGGGGTGATGAGCAACAATTCGGATATCGCATCAATCTGGTGAATGAACAGATGGATTCTTATGTCGATCATGTGGAGGGTGAACGCTATTTAGCGGCATTGGCATTGGATTGGAAGATGTCAGCGCAATCCAAAGTAGAACTTGATCTTGAAGCACAGCGTTCCGAACAAAAATCAGTGCCAGGTTATCAATTACTGGATGGCAAAGTCCCAGAAAATGTGAAATGGGAGCGTTTACTTGGTTATCAGACTTGGGGTAAACCGGTCACGATCGATAGTCTGAATAGCAGTTTAAAATATAGCTATGCTTTGAATAGTGACTGGAATCTGGGACTCGTTGCAGCATACAGTAAATCCAGAGTTGATGACTATTCAAGCTTTGCTTATGGTTATTATCGGGAAGGCTGTCTGGAAGAGTATTCCTGTAACACGTTTGGTAAAGCTGGCGAGTATGATATTTACGATTATCAGAATCCAGATGAAACCTTTAAAACCAACCAATTTAAAGTCAAACTAGATGGGGTGATTGATACCAATTGGGCGCAACATTATCTAAATTTTGATATTACACAAACCAATAAATCGCGAGATCGTTTTGCTGGTGTCAATGAATGGATTGGTGTAGGTAATATTTATACAGAAACCATAGATTTTTCCCCAGTAACAGCGAATGCTGGACCAAAATATCAAGCACTTAAAAGTAAACAAACTGCATTTACAGCATTAGACCGTATTGAATGGAATGAACATTGGACCACTTTAATTGGCGGAAAATGGATCGAGCTTGATGAGCAAGCACATGCTTATGATGCAGAGGGTAAGCAGGTAATAAAAGTCCGCGATACCGATTTAGCTAAATTTTTACCGCAATTCGCAATCAGCTATAGCCCCTTGGAATCGACTACCGTCTATGCCTCGTATGCCAAAGGCTTGTCAGATGGAAAATCAGCACCTTGGTTTGCAGAGAATGCTGCTGAAACCCTAGCACCGATCTACTCAGAGCAATATGAAGTTGGTTTCAAACAACAGATCAAGCAGTTCTTATTGATTGCCTCGCTATTTGATTTACGCCAAGACAACCAATATAGCAAGCCGATTTCAGGACTTCGCTATTTTGTTGCGGAAGGCGAACAACATAGTCAGGGTCTGGAGCTCGGACTGAATGGTGCATTAACCGATCATCTGGCCTTAACTTCATCTTTTGCCTTGACTAAAGCCCGTTTAGAAAATGTAGAAGCGGTTGAATATGGTAATCATCAGGCGCAAAACGTGCCAAAAGCTCGTTTCGCAACACATCTTCGCTATAACGTACCGAGCATTGCAGGTTTCACTGTTCTGGCAGGTGGTCAATACAGTTCCAGCAAATATGCCAACAAAGAGGGTGCTGCGAAAGTTGCAGGTTATAGTGTGGTTGATTTAGGCGCTGCTTATCAATTTAAACTAAATACGACCGATGCATTGCTACGCTTGAATATTAATAATCTGTTCAACAAGAAATACTGGCGTGATGCAGGTGAATTTTTGGGTGACGATTATTTATTCTTGGGTTCGCCGCGTACAGCAACCTTGTCATTCAATCTGAACTTCTAAATTGGCTGCTTAATCAGGTTATATTGCTATGGAAAATATAGAAATTGCAGCGTTTATTTTAAACGTTTTAGGTGTCTGGTTGACGTCTAAACAATATAAAGCCTGCTGGTTGGTGAATATTGTCGCTGTATTTCTGTATATCATTATTTTTTATCGTGTCAATTTATTTGCAGACGCAGCATTACAAGCTGTATTTATCTTGATGCAACTGTATGGATGGTATAGCTGGACGAAAAAAGATCAAGATCAGGATCTCAGCGTACAAGTTGGCTATTTGAATCAGAAAATCTGGGTATATAGCCTGATTGTGGGTATCGTCGCTGGTCTGGTGATTGGCGCTTTATTTGCTCATTTCACCACAGCATCACTCCCTTGGTTGGATTCCATGTTAGCCTCTTTTAGCTTGGTGGCAAGTTATTGGGCGGCAAAAAAATATATTGAAAGCTGGGGATTATGGTGTGTGTTAGATGTGATTTATGTCGGCATGTATAGCTATAAGTCATTGTATTTAACCGCCGTGCTTTATTTTATTTTTATTCTTCTGGCACTCAATGGCTGGAGAATGTGGCGAAATCTTTATAGAGTGAAATTATCTTGAAATGACACTATTGCAAATAGAAATTTGAGGTGATGCTCTTTCCTTTAAAAAAAGTGTTTATAGACTAAAAACTTTATTTGAATTGGCCGCAGCTTGAAGATGTTGCTGATATTTTGTGAAAGCTAGCTACCATACATTCAAAGCGAACCGAAGTTCGCTTTGAATGTATTTCACTTCTTAAAAGAACCCGGCTGGTTTGGTCGAATAGCTCACTAACAGATTTTTGGTTTGTTGATAATGATCCAGCATCATTCTGTGATTCTCACGACCAATGCCGGATTTTTTATAGCCACCGAAAGCCGCATGCGCAGGGTAGATGTGATAACAGTTAGTCCAGACCCGACCTGCCTGAATAGCACGGCCTGCACGGTAAGAGGTATGCGCTGAGCGTGACCAGACACCGGCACCGAGTCCATAAATCGTATCATTGGCGATCTTGATCGCATCATCAAAGTCTTTAAAGGTGGTCACAGCCAATACAGGCCCGAAGATTTCATCCTGGAAGGTCTTCATGTCATTGGTGCCTTTAAAGATAGTCGGCTCAATATAGAAACCTTGACCCACTTCCTGACGTGCTTCACCACCAGTCAGGATCTGTGCGCCTTCTTCACGACCAGTGGCAATACAGCCCAGAATCTTGTCCTGCTGTTCCTGTGAGGCTTGCGCGCCAATCATGGTGTCAGTATCCAGCGGATGCCCGGTTTTAATCCGTTTCACCCGTTCAACGGCACGCGCCAGAAATTCGTCAGCAATACTTTCCTGGATCAGCGCACGCGATGGACAGGTGCAGATTTCACCCTGGTTCAGGGCAAACATGGCAAAACCTTCCAGCGCTTTGTCCAGATAATCGTCTTCCTGATCCATAATGTCGGCAAAGAACAAGTTTGGTGATTTACCGCCAAGTTCCAGAGTCACCGGAATAATATTTTCAGTCGCATATTGCATGATCATCTGACCGACGGAGGTAGAACCGGTAAACGCAATCTTGGCAATGCGTGGGTTGGTGGCTAGCGGGCGACCGACTTCAACCCCATAACCATTGACGATATTCAGGACACCCGGTGGCAAAATATCCTGAATCAGTTCAGCCAGCACCAGAATGCTGACCGGAGTCTGTTCTGCAGGTTTCAACACAATGCAGTTGCCCGCAGCCAGGGCAGGTGCCAGTTTCCAGGCAGCCATCAGAATCGGAAAGTTCCACGGGATAATCTGACCCACGACGCCCAACGGCTCATGAAAATGATAAGCAATCGTATCTTCATCAATTTCGGAAATGCCGCCTTCCTGCGCACGAATACAGCCGGCAAAATAACGGAAATGGTCAATAGCCAGCGGAATATCGGCAGCCAGCGTTTCACGGATCGGTTTGCCGTTATCCCAGGTTTCTGCCACTGCCAGCAGTTCCAGATTTTGTTCCAGACGATCGGCAATTTTCAACAGAATATTGGAGCGGGTGGTCGGCGATGCTCTGTTCCATTGTTCTTTGGCTTTGTGCGCTGCATCCAGGGCCAATTCAATGTCTTCTACAGAAGAACGCGGAACCTTGGTAAAGACTTTGCCATCTACCGGAGAGATGTTGTCAAAGTATTCACCTTTGACCGGAGCGACCCATTCGCCGCCAATAAAATTCTCGTATTGTGCTTTAAAATGAACTTTTGAATCAGGTTGATTAGGATCGACGTAACGCATATTTATTTCCTTTGCTTATTTTCGTATGGCAAAACCGCTTCTACAGCTTTGGTATAAGGTACTTCTGCACCTTATTTGATTAATATAACTGGTATAAGGTTGGAAAAAGGTTGGGGCTAGCATGTTCACGATATTTTCATCCATTTTAAAAAAATAACGATTACAGCGGATGTAAATCATGAATTGTTGTGAGAATAAGGAATGATGACAAAACAAGATTTGATGGAAAAAAGGCACAATACTGATCAGCTTCGGCAAAACAGCAGTTTGTCTCCCTTACATGCAGAACAGCTGGGACAGAGTATTGCCAGCTCCTGGCAACGTTCATCCTCGGCTGAAATCCCGAAGAATCGTTTAGCAGCACCGCTGACGGATTTAAAAAAGACCACTTCTTCCTCAACTTTAGCCCAAGCCCTGCAACATTGTGCTCAGGATTTAAAACATATTGCCGAGCAATCTTCTATGGTGCTGGCGGTCGGAGATATCGGCAGCACCATCATTTGGGCAGCTTCTAGCCCACAAATGCAAAGTGCCGCAGAAAGTGTACATTTTATTGAAGGTGGGCAATGGCGCGAAGAGCTAGTCGGAACCAATGCATTGGCATTATCCTTAAAAACTCAACAATCCAGCTGTGTCTTTTCCAGTGAACATTACATGTCCTCCATTCATGATTGGGTTTGTTACGCTGCCCCGATTATTGATCCCTATTCAAAACAGGTCTTAGGTGTCATTGATCTGTCGACTACCTGGCCAAAGCATAACAGTTTAGCACTACTAGCTGCGGAGCGCTGTGCTACGATCATCCAGTCGGCTCTACTAGAATGCCAGAAGCAGCGCCTGTTTATTCGAGCTTTTTCAGTACCTCAAGTGCTGTTTAATGGCAAGATGTTGGTTCTGACTCCTCGACAGATTGAAATTCTGACCATTCTAGCCTTATGTCCGCAGGGTCTGAGTCTAGATACATTGCATCAAGCCTTATATGGCGAGCGCAAGGTCAGTATGGGTACTTTAAAAGCAGAAATGTCACAATTACGCGATTTATTAGGTGGTATGCTGGGTTCCAGACCCTATCGTTTATTGGCGCATGTAGAGGCTGATTTTTTAATGACAGAGCAATCTTTAGATGCTGGGTATATCGATTCAGCCTTGAAATTATGTACCGGCGTATTTCTGGCCAAAACAGAAAGTCCATTTCTATGCGCTTGGAGAGATTGTCTGGAATCACGCCTGAGCGATGCCATTTTCAAGGCTAATGAAACCGATGTCTTGCTGAAACATGTGGCACATTTTCCTGAAGCGATTGATGCTGTAGAACGCCTGATTGAACTGATGCCCAAAAACCATCCCGTTCATCAGACTCTGTTAAAATATAAAAATCTTTAAAGCTGATGTAACTGTCGGTACAAAGCTAAACAGTTAAAATAGGAATATTCTGGAATATTAAGTATTATCCTTGCTTACTGTGGGTTTGCTTATTAATTTAGACTGAACCTGATCCTAAAATTTTTATCAGTGGCTACCCAGTTTGACCAGCCGCTTGATGGGATGCTCTTCATCAAAATCAGCTACGCTCACCTTCATGTCATTTGAAGGACGCGCAGTTTATTCCTCAGAGATTAAATATGATATTAAGATCATACGACGGGAAATTTTTTCTGGCTGGGACGGGCTAAAAAAATCGTGGCATTTTTCTACCATGGGATTAATGTCGATATTCATAATGAAGGGGACTTCATAAAAAAGAAACACCCCCCGCTTTTATCCTCTTATGAAGGCAAAAGGATCAGCCAGGAACAGGAAAATGCATGTCTGCTCTTGGCACACTTCCTCAGGAAATGAAACAGGGGCTGTTAAAAATGTAAGTCAGATGCTTGGAGAGAAGACTTACATTGAGGCACTACATCGCCGCTTTAAAAATATCTACCACTTGGGCATGGCTGGCTTTACGTGGATTGGTCAGCATGCAGGCATCTTTTTGTGCATTTTCCGCCATGATGGCCAAGTCAGCTTCTTTTACATTCAATTCCGTCAGCCCAGATGGAATACCAATTGAAGCCGAAAGCTGACGAATGGCGCCAATCGCTTCATAAGCTGCTTCAGTTACGGTTAAGCCTTCTGTATTCACCCCCATCAATTGGGCAATTTTGGCATAACGTTCAGGACAAGCAATCAGGTTAAATTCACAAACATGGGGGAGCAGAATTGCATTACAAACACCATGCGGCAAGTTGTAGAAGCCTCCGAGCTGATGTGCCATCGCATGCACATATCCTAAAGAGGCGTTATTAAAGGCCATTCCGGCAAGATATTGAGCATAGCTCATGGCATCCCGTGCTTCTAGATTATCCCCATTCGCCACTGCGGGACTGAGCCATTCACTGATCATGGTGATCGCCTTTTCTGCACAGGCATCAGTGATGGGATTAGCAGCCGTAGATACATAGGCCTCAACCGCATGTGTCAGAGCATCCATCCCTGTTGCCGCAGTCAGGCCGGCAGGTTTGGCCAACATCAGTTTAGGGTCATCAATTGCAATGAGTGGTGTGCAACGCCAATCTACAATCGCCATTTTCACATGGGTATCGGTATTGGTAATGATACAGAAACGTGTCATCTCCGAAGCCGTCCCTGCCGTGGTATTGATTGCAATCAGTGGTGTCATCGGGACGGTACTTTTATCAATCCCTTCATAATCACGGATATGTCCGCCACCTGCAGTGACTAGACCAATGCCTTTGGCACAGTCATGTGAGGAACCCCCACCTAACGATACAATAAAATCACAGGCATTTTCATTATAAGCTGTAACTCCATGATGCACGTTAATATCAGTTGGATTGGGTTCCGCGCCTGGGAAAATATAACTGTCAACACCCGCCTCTTTCAAATAATTTGCAATATCATCTGCAACACCAAATTTAAACAGCCCCGCATCAGTTACAATCAGCGCTTTCTTGGCACCTAAATTTTGTGCTTTTATCCCGATTTCTTTAGCACAGCCCGGACCAAAAAGTGAAACACAGGGAATATAAAAACCGTTAGTTTGATCTGAAATATTTTTAAAAGCCATGGCGTGATTCCTTCTACCATTAATTGATTATTTTATCGGTGACCCTCACCGTAATATAAGTATTGGATGAAGTTAAAAAGAATCCTACCTACCAAATACCTACCAATTTAAATTTCTGATTCTAGCCAAAATAATGAATCTGAAATATTTAAAAGTAGGTTGGCAAGGTTTAGCAGATACTGAGTAGATTGGTTCAATAGAGGGCATGTAAGTAGCGCACTAGGCTGTTTACTACTTTCTGATTTTAAATAAATACTAAAATGCTTTATTCATTTTTAAGATAAAGATAAACAGTACAGGGCTTAGAAATACCCATAAAGCCACAAAGCTAATACTGGAGCTAAACTGGGTACGTAATAAAAACATCGCGACGAATAAGAAAATACCCGCAGTGAATTTAGTGTGCGTAGGAAAATTAGCTAAAAAAGCGTAACGAGATTTTCGGGTTTTTAGGATCTGCTTTGCACTTACCGCATAAAAACCAAAACAGCTCAGCCAAAGCAGACCGATCACTGCAATCCATATCATGTTGATGATTCCTGTTGCGTAACTTTTAGTTTGGCGTGAATTTTATTGACCGCCTTTTGCTGAATAGGGGTAATTTTCTGGTGTAACAATAGGGCGAGAAGTGCCAAGTTCCACAGCATCAGATCGATTCGCAGAAATGGCCAGTAAGTTGTAAAAGAATCAATATAATCATGGAAAATGAGATAATAAATATTGATCAGCGGCAGCATAAAAGCAGTACCAATCAGGATTTTAAGCTGAATTTTCCATAAATATTGCTGCGGTGTTAAACATGCCAGAATGAAACTGCCGAGCCAAATACTGAAAAAACTATAAATCTCATAATTTGGTGCACCTACAGGGATGCTGATAAAACGATTCGCATAGAGATAAGCCAGCATGGCAATCGGCAAGCCAAGTATCATGGTGATATTCAAGCGGTTCACCAAATAATGTCCGAGATGAAACCGCGCTGATTTTTTCTGAATCTGGCGTTTCAGACTCCACAGCAGCAGACCGGAGGCAATCATGGCGCAGCCCAATATGCCAGAGAAAAACAATCCTAAACGTAAAGCAGGTTCAGCAAAACGTGCCATATGCAAACCATACATGCCGGCATTGAGTGTGGCAATTGCACTTTCATTGCGTGTATTTTCAAGCAATTTTCCGGTAGCAGCATTTAAAATGAGCTGTGCCTGATTTCTGGTAATGGAATGATCTTTGAGCTGTGTTAAGGTTATGTGTGCCAGCTGGGTATTGGGCTGCTTGACCGTGATATTGTCAAATTCCGCATGTCCCCAGTGTTGCTGCGCCGTGCTAATAAAATGTTGAATTGGCAGCATCTCGGTTTTCACCGGAACCACAGAGTTGGCCAATACATTGACTGTGCGAATTTCTTCAAAATACTGAAAGGGATTGTCTGGATAGAGTTTTTTCATGCCGGAAGGCAGTACGATATAAAAGAAAATCGCCAGCCCGGTAAATGTCATGGTCAAAAAGAACGGCAGGGCAATCACTGAACTAACATTATGAAAATCCAGATAGGAGCGCTGCCCCTTAAATGCTCTTAAGGTAAAAAAGTCTGTCAGGATTTTTTTATGGGTAATGATTCCTGAAATCAGAGTCAATAACATGATAAAGGCAGCAATCGTCACAATCAGCCGACCAATGGTGTAGGGCATACCATAGAGCTGAAAATGAAAATTATAGAAAAAATCTCCCCCTTGGGTGGCCGAGAGGTTTAATTCTTTTCCTGTCGAAGCATCCAGGGTTTTGACTTCATAGCCACCATCCGCTTTTTGCCAGTAGACTTTATTCACAGGTGAATCTTGATTGGCGACTCCGATATACCAGTTTTGGGCGTCCGGTGCATGCTGCTGTAAATAGCTGTAAGCAGATTTTAAGGCAGTTTCCTGATTGACTTGTATTGAGGCAAATTCAGGCTGCATCCATATACTGATTTCATGCCGGTAATAGGTGACCGCGCCTGTTAAAAAGATCGCGAAGAGCAGCCAGCCAAAACTTAAACCTAACCATGAATGTAGCCATGCCATGGATTGACGGACAGATTTATGCATGGTTTAACCTATGAAGCGGGAGATGGTAAATAAGCTAAGGAAAGGAAGCAGGCTATAGACCGAAAGCTTTTTTAAACTCTGGATACAGAAGATGCCAATCACAAAACAGACATAAAAAATCAGGGCAATAACGGCGGCCAAATAGACGGATTCTGCTTTGGGCAGAAAAGCCTGTAGAAAGTAAGCCAGATCGAGTGCGATCAAATAACTGCACAAGTAGCCCATCCCAAAGCTCATGCCTAAGCGATAGAAAATGGCGAGTGGCTGCACTACAACAGACATCATATTTGGCCTTGAATAAATCTATACTGATGAAAATCTAAAAACTTAATAAACAAAACTTAAAGTCGTTACCAGATACTGTTTTTTATAGGCCTGCTGATTCAATTTTCCGGCCTTGTCTGCTTCTTTGCCAACTTCAATGACATATTGACCTTTCCATGGCGTGGCGATCGTAATCTGGCCTTGGCCGTTGGTGGTGTATTTTTTTAGCCAGAATTGCGGGGAAAAGACTGTGACTTCAACATCCGCAGCAGCTTTACCCTGATACAGTACCGTAAATGTATTGCTGTTGATCTGGGTCGGGACAATATCCAGTTCGGACTCTGCTTTCAAGTTTTGTCTGCCGGATTTGGCATGATAGCTCAGCAATGATTCTCCATAGATCAATTCATGAGTGAGCTGGACATCGGTCTGGCCTTGGGTTGCATAGAGCAAATGATCCTGTTGCATTTGAGGACTAAATGTTTTTTTGGCCTGAACGGCCTTTGCCTGATTGAAAGACTTGAGGGCACCTTGCTGCGTTTCTTTGAGCTGTTCACTATATTCACCAAAGAACGCATGAGTCTGCTGATTTGTGCCACGTTCTAGCCAAAGCATATGCGCCTGAGCTGAAAGTGTCATAGACAGTCCAAGGGTCAAAGCGATCATTTTTTTCATTTGTTTTACCTATTTTTGTGTATGTAGTGATGATTTAGCCCTGAACATGTCATTAAGGCTAAGCTTGAAAATCAGTATTTAAATTTCACGGCAACGCTGTAATTCGCTGGTGCACCATAAAAACCTTGCTGATTGGGGAAATTGAACAGATATTTTTCATTGGTCAGGTTATTACCATTGGCTTGCAAGGTCATATGCTCATTCAGCTCATAGCTGGCCATTAAGTTCACGAGCGCATAAGCATCCTGCTCAATGATTCCAGCTTTCTGGGTAATCACT
Organism: Acinetobacter sp. CIP A162; assembly: GCF_000367905.1. Lineage (GTDB taxonomy): Bacteria > Pseudomonadota > Gammaproteobacteria > Pseudomonadales > Moraxellaceae > Acinetobacter > Acinetobacter lwoffii. The sequence continues at coordinate 79,020 of NZ_KB849162.1, forward strand.
CCATTGGCGGTTGCTTCAGGCACATCTAGATAGGTCTGATCTTGCCACTGCACACCAAGGCCCAGTTTCAGTTTTGGAAGTTGCGGCACCTGATAGGTAGTTAAAAGATTAAAAGACTGGGTTGGATTGAAGGTACGCGCATCACCGCCATTGATCAGATCTTTCAGGCTAAACTGGGTATAACCAAAGCTTAAGTTTAAATGGTCGCTCAGTTGTCCCGCCAAGCCGAACTCGTAGCCTTGGGAACGCAAGTCACTAACCTGAGTCTTGCGTAAAGTCGGAATACCATCAGAATCACGAAGCGGATAATTACTTTGCTCCGTTCTAAACACGGCCATGGTGGCGGTAAGCTTGTCATCTAGCCAAGAACCTTTGACTCCGACTTCATAGCTTTCACCTTCGATCGGCTTGTTAATGCTGCCATCATCTGCTTTGGTGGTTTGCGGACGGAAAATCGAGGTATAACTCAGGTAACCTGTATATTCAGGGCTAAAGTTATAGGTCAAACCGGCATAGGGTAAAACTTTATCTTCATCATAAATGGTGTCGGTCCCATAACTGCTACCACTGCTTTCAGCCTGAACATAGTTCGCACCTAAAAGCAGTTTCAGATCATCATTCAGATGCAGTCGGGTCGCAGCATAAAGGCTCTGGTTCTTCTGCCGGATATGCATTTCCCCACTGGTTTTCGATAGATCCCAGCTTGGTTCTTCTGGTGTAAAGCTGGCTAAATCTGTGGTCAGCGGATTGACAAAGCTGCCAGCATAACCCAATTCATCCAGACGATTTTTGGCCCAGACATAGCCCAATGAGGCTTCATGGCGTTGTCCCCAAAGCGGATAGGTGCCGCTAAAACTCAGGCTGGCTTGTTGTTCTGTATTGTCATCAATATACATGCCTGGGTAGAGGAAGATACCTGAAGTGCCATTTGCGCCAGGTTTTCCAGACAGAAACAAGAGTTTTGAATCACGTTGTGTGCGTTTTTCATCATAAGTCAGTTTGGCTGTCCAGTCGCCTGCCAGTTTTTGTTCAAGCTCGGCAAAGTAACTTTTAATATTGCTATCCCAATAGGTCCAGCTTGGGCTGTAATTATAATTCCGTGAGTAACTGAGCTGCTCGCCTTCGGTATTGATCAGTGGATTAGAACCCCAATTCACACCATTCGGCTTATGATTGCTTTCAGTATAGCCTGCGGTCAATAGGGTTGTGTCAGTTACATCTGCCTCCACAACAGCACCTATGCCGTTTTTTTCCAGTTCATAACGATCCAGATAACTGTCACCATTCTGTTGATAGCCAAATACACGGCCTCTGATTTTTCCATCCTGGGTGAGAGGAGAGGATATATCTGCTTCATAGCGCTGCGTATTCCATGAACCGTAACTGGCATTCAAGGCTGCCTGAAGTTCCTGAGTAGGGCGTTTGCGAATCATGTTAATGGTTGCACCAGGATCGCCAATTCCATTATTTAAGGCATTTGCGCCTTTCACCACTTCGATACGGTCAAACAAAAAACTGTCCGGATTATCATTATTATAATTATAGCCTTCGAGTGGAATACCAACGCCATCCACTAAAACATTCGAAATCTCGAAACCTCGGGCAAGGTAGGAGCTCCGTTCCGTTTCCTGATTGTTGACAATAATGCCAGGGGCATTACGCAGTACTTCCCGGGTATTATCTAAGGCAAAGTCATCCAGTTGCTGGCGAGTGATGACATTGACTGTTTGCGGCGTTTCCTTGAGTGGAATATTCAGTTTTGAGGCGGTTGACGAATTTTGGATGATATAAGCCTTACTCTGTTCGGAGCTGAGCTCACTCTGTTCTGATTCCGCTGTAACTGTAATCGTCGGTAATTGCTGAGTATCATCGGCAAAACTTTGCTGGGACACTAAAATTGCAAGACTAAGAAGAGAAAGCTTAAATGATGGAGGAACGGTATAAAACATTTTAGTTAATGTAAATGATAATAATTATCAGTAATATTATTGTTTAATATCTCTTAAAGCAATCTCAATATAATAGGAAATCCAAATGAAAAATGAGTTAATGATAGGTAAATCTACAAATAAAAGTTTAATGTAAGGAGTAGGGAACAATAAAATATCACTGTTAAAAAAAGATGTTATTACCTTACTTTTGTGCTCCTGAACCAATTTGTTTATATACTGCACTATAAATTTTCAAATCCTCAATCTGGAGTGACTTTGTTGCATAAAGGCTTCAGAGATAGATCTTTTCTAAGTTACTCGAATTCAAGTGACAACTTGGGTATGAGGTCGACCTAATTCCGTTAATTTATCGCCTAATAATTTAATGCAATACATTTTGGTTTTGACCAAACTTCGCCGATGATAGCCTGACCATTTCTTCCATAGTGTCCTGCCTAAACATTTAACGGTTCGAAGTAATTCATTTCGCTCTTGCGAATGAACTTTTGTAGTTTTCTAAGGCTTTGCATTTTTTCTGGAGGGAACTACCGCATATGCTTACCGGTCTGCAATGACTTGACGGCATTGCTTGGTGTTATAAGCCTCGTCTGTATAAACTGAATCAATCTGTTCATCCAACGGAATTTGATCAAGTAACTCCCCAAGGATTCGTGAATCACTCACATTATTCGTTGTGAGCTGAACTGCTCGTATTTGAAGAGTTTTAGCATCTATAGTGGGTATTGGTATGTTGAATGTAGTTCGGAAATTCTGTAATCGAGCCATGGCTTTGTAATAGGGTGGCCAGTGACATCACATATTTGTAGGCATTCAAGGCAGTTTCAGCTCGTAGTCCGCTCAGCATATTTTGTGCATCGATGACCTGTGTGGCGGTGCCCATATCTTCTTTAAAAGACAATTCTTGGATGCGTAAATTTTCCTGTGCGGCTTTCAAGTTTTGTGCCAGAAGTGCATCACTTTGCTGTGCACTGAGTGCTTCGCTATAAGATTTATAAATCAGATTTTCAATTTCTTGCTGGGTGCGTGCAGTGAGTAATTCTGTAGCAGAGCGTTTGAGTTCGGCAGCCTGAATATTCTTGTTTTTATCGATCCCGGAAAACAGGTTATAGCGTGCGGCAACTCCGACAATCCAGTTTTCATTTTGATCCAGACTATATTCGCCAAAAGCAAAAACATTCGGTTTTTTTGCCGCTTGCTGGGCTTTCACATTGGCTTGAGCCAATTGGGTATGCATGAATTAGCTCTACACGCTTTACATGTGACACTGATGAAAGGCCAAGGTACACAATATTTATGAATTGATTCAACAACTCTGCCAATTTGTAAAAATCAACGTATTCAGCGTCATAAATCATTAATCCAAATTGCATCACATGGTAGAAGCTCAATGGGCTGGTTTTATGGCTGTAAATTACATATTGCGATGAATCAATTTGGTGAAATTGCCTGTTCTGCTTTATCGAATAGACATGTTGCTGACATAAAAATGGTTGAGCAATTGGTTGCTGGTGTAGAAGCAAAACTTTACGGGGATCGAGGTTACATCAGCCAAGAATTAAAAATTAGGGTGGTGTTTCAAAAAGTATGCTGAAAAAAAGCAGGTTGGATTTTGATAAAATAGAGAAATGCGAATAACTCTAGAAATCAAGTGTCCAGCCTGCCTAAGTGACAGTATAAAGAAAAATGGCACAAAAGTAGATGGTAAGCAAAATTACCAATGTAAAATATGCAGACGTCAATTTATTGGTGATCATGCTCTCAGTTATCAAGGCTGTCACTCAGGTATCAAAACCAAAATATTACACCTCATGGTGCGAGGCAGTGGTGTCAGGGATATAGCAGAAATTGAAAGAGTAAGTATCGGTAAAGTTCTACGGACACTTAGCCAATCAAAATATCAACTTCGAGCACAGCAAAGTCATTATGAAACCCTTGAAGTAGATGAGTTTTGGACTTTTGTTGGTCATAAGCAAAATAAACAATGGCTAATTTATGCCTATCATCGAGAAACAGGTGAAATTGTTGCTTATGTATGGGGTAACCGAGATTTAGCCACTGCAAAACGACTTAAATTAAAATTGAAGCAGTTAGGTGTAAGCTATACATGTATATCAAGTGACCATTGGGATAGCTTTGTTACGACCTTTAAAGAATGCAAACAGTTGATTGGTAAATTTTTCACTGTGGGTATAGAAGGCAATAATTGTCGATTACGGCATCGAATCAGGCGAGGCTTTAGGAGAAGCTGCAACTTCTCCAAAAAGCTTGAAAATCATTTCAAAGCCTTTGATTTAGTGTTCTTTTATATCAATAATGGATTCGTTTAATGCCAGCATACTTTTTGAAACACCACCAAAATTAGATTGAAAGATCAAGGTATTGATTTAATTATTTATGATCGAAAGAATATGCAGGCTATTCAACTTTGTGCATCAGATGAATATCACCTAAGACAACGCAATAAGATAGAAACATTATTCAGTTTATTGAAGGGGCAATACAATTTATTGACGAGTAAAGCACGTAGTCTTCATGGATTTCTGCGTGGAATTTACGCCTCACTATGTGGATATCAATTAACCCATCGAAATAAGCCAACAATTCAAATTAAGGACTCATCGGCTTAAGCAGGATTCGAGTTAAATAAGCTTTCAAAATAGCTTGATACACTAAAGCTATTTTAAGCAGGCAATGAATATGAAAGAAAACGCTAAAGAAAAATAAAAAAAACAGCGTATGATTTACTCAATGGAATTTTAGATGATGCAGACAAGATGATCCGTAATGATTGGTCACGTGCCGAAATACAAGAAATTTATGACTTGCCTTTAATGGATTTACTGTTTCAGGCACAGCAAATTCATCGCCAAAACTTTGAACCGAATACTGTTCAGGTCAGTACTCTGCTTTCAATTAAAACGGGCCGTTGTCCGGAAGATTGTAAATACTGTTCGCAATCTGCACATTACGATACTGATCTGGAAATTGAAAAACGCGTAGAAGTACAAAAGGCGATTGCTGAAGCCAAACAGGCCAAAGCTTCCGGTTCGACCCGTTTCTGCATGGGCGCAGCATGGCGTAATCCGCATGAACGCGATATGCCGTATGTGCTGGAACTGGTGCAGGAAGTCAAGAAACTGGGCATGGAAACCTGTATGACTCTAGGAATGCTGAATGCCTCACAAGCGGAACGTCTGAAAGATGCAGGGCTAGATTATTACAACCACAACCTTGATACCTCACGTGAATATTATGCCAATGTCATCAGTACACGTAGCTTTGATGAACGCTTAAATACGCTTGATCATGTACGTGATGCCGGAATTAATGTCTGTAGTGGCGGTATTGTCGGCTTGGGCGAAGGCGTACAAGACCGAGTCGGTTTGTTGTTTGAACTAGCGACTATGCCGATTCACCCGGGTTCGGTGCCCATAAATATGTTGGTTCCTATTGAAGGCACACCACTGGCCGATGTTGAAAAACTGGATGTGATTGACTGGATTCGTACTATTGCGGTAGCACGGATTATTATGCCGAAGAGTTATATCCGCTTGTCGGCAGGTCGTGAATCTCTCTCTGACTCTGATCAGGCACTGGCATTTATGGCTGGAGCTAACTCATTATTTTCAGGTGATAAATTGCTTACTGCCCCGAACAGTGGTGAAGGTAAAGACAAAGCCTTGTTTGCTAAATTAGGCTTAAAAGCTGAAGCTGCCAAGAAAACAGCTAAAGAATTGGCTGTAGATGCGATGCAACCTGCTTAATTAATCGTGTAACAAACAGGGATCATTTCAACTTGAATTGGTCCCTTTTTTATTGGAACAGACAAAATGAAGATACTGATGATTACAGGTTGGGGGCTAGGAACAGCGGTCTTAACCCCGTTTGTAGAACAGTTACGGCAGCAGCATCAAGTTGAAGTATGGGATATTTTTGATCCTAACGTAGAAAGTATTTTGGCCGAAAAAGTCAGGCAGGCGAGTTCGTTTGATGTCTTGATGGGATGGTCTTTGGGTGGACAATTGGCACTTTTGCTGGCTAATGAAATCCAGCAACAATTGAAAATTGCCAAGCCAGTGATTTGCTGTATGTCAAATCCCTGTTTCGTGGCCAACGAAGCATGGCCACAGGCAATGCCAGTTGAACAATATACACAATTTAAATCCTCCATACTGGCTGATCCAAAACGCGGGATGCAGCGCTTCTGTACCTTGGTCACTTTAGCTGGCGCAGCAGCGCGTGAACGTGCAAAATTATTGCACCAACAGTTAAATAGTATTGATTTAAACTATCAGGTTAAGCATCTTTATCTATTGCAGCAATTAAATCTAGTGGATATCTTAAAAAATCATTCAGTCAAGATGCTATTTATATTTTCCGAGAATGATATGTTGGTTCCTTACAAAGTTAGTCAAGAATCCGTGTTTTTAACAACCCAAAATCTGAATTTGGTAAAAATACAGGGCACGCACGATGCCATCCTTTTTGATGCCAAGTTACTCGTTGAGCCAATTTTAAAATTTTTAGCCGATCTGGCTTAAGCAAAAAGAGATTGGTAGCTCTTGACGTTTCATTTTCAGATTTAACGCGCTAAGATCAGTTTTAGTTTTAATAATTGGGGTAAATTCTGTGCAGGACGCTTTTGATCAACAGCATATTTGGCATCCTTATACCTCCATGACACAACCCTTGCCATGTTACAAAGTTAAAGCTGCAAATGGTGCAGTCATTGAACTTGAAGATGGTACCGAGCTGATTGATGGCATGTCGTCCTGGTGGTGCACAATTCACGGTTATAATCATTCTGAACTCAATCAGGCCGTAACAAAACAATTAGAGTCGATGTCACATATCATGTTTGGTGGTTTGACTCATCAGCCTGCGATTGATGTGTCTAAACTGCTACTTGAGATCACGGCGCCTGAACTGGATAAAATTTTCTTTGCCGATTCCGGCTCGGTCGCGGTTGAGGTGGCGTTGAAAATGGCTGTGCAATATTGGAATGCACGTCAGCAACCACAAAAAACTAACTTTGTTACCACACGCTCTGGCTATCATGGCGACACCTGGAATGCCATGTCGGTTTGTGATCCTGTAACTGGTATGCATCAAATTTTTGGTTCGAGTTTGCCGAACCGTTTATTTGTTCCGGCACCTCAAAGCCGTTTTGATGGGGCATGGCAACCCGAAGATATACAGCCACTTGAGCACCTGCTGGTACAGCAGCATCAACAGATTGCTGCCATGATCATTGAGCCGATTGTGCAAGGTGCAGGCGGGATGCGTTTCTATCATCCAGAATATTTAAAGCAAGCTAAGTTGTTGTGTGAAAAGTACGATGTACTGCTGATTTTAGATGAAATTGCCACCGGTTTTGGCCGCACTGGAAAACTATTTGCTTATGAACACGCTCAGGTCACACCAGACATTATGTGTATCGGTAAGGCATTGACTGGTGGTTATATGACCTTGTCAGCGACCTTAACCACTCGCCATGTAGCAGAGACGATTTCAAGTGGTGAAGCGGGTGTGTTCATGCATGGCCCAACTTTTATGGCTAATCCGTTGGCCTGTGCGGTCGCATTAAAAAGTACCCAGCTGTTACTGGCTCAAGACTGGCAGACGCGTATTCAACAGATTGAAAGGACACTAGAACAATATTTACTGGATTTAAAATCCTTGGCACAAGTCAAAGATGTGCGTGTCCTCGGCGCAATTGGCGTGGTTGAGCTACATCAAACTATTGATTTGGCGCGTTTTCAGGCTGAATGTGTATGCCGTGGCGTCTGGATTCGTCCTTTTGGCTGTCTGGTCTATGTCATGCCGCCATATGTAATTTCAACACAGCAACTTGAAACTTTATTAAAGCATATGCGGGAGATGATTCAGCAGATAGAGGCAGTAGCATGAACCATCTTGACCATTTCCAGCAGCAGCTAGATGACTTGAAACAGCAAGGGCAATATCGCCAGTTTAAGTCCAATATTTCTAGCCAGCCACGATTGCAACTCAATGGCCAAGAGATGCTGAATCTGGCATCCAATGACTATTTAGGTCTGGCATCCAACTTAACGCTACGTGAAGAATTTTTTGACCTCACGCCGATGTCTGAGCGATATATGAGTTCAAGCTCTTCACGTTTACTGACAGGAAACTTTCCCAATTTTGAACAACTTGAAGCACAGATGTCACAGGCTTTTGGACGTTCAGTACTGCTGTTTAATAGTGGTTATCACATGAATATCGGGATTCTTCCTGCGCTCAGTAATGCTAAAACCATGATCATTGCTGACAAACTGGTACATGCCAGTATTATCGACGGGATTCGTTTATCTAAAGCTGGCTATGTGCGTTACCGCCATAATGACCTGCAGCATTTGACTCAGTTTTTAGAAAAATATCAGTCAGATGAATCTATCCAGCGCATCATTGTGGTAACTGAATCAATTTTCAGTATGGATGGGGATGAAACAGATTTAGCTGCTTTGGTGGCATTAAAACAGCAGTTTGCAAAAGTCATGCTTTATGTCGATGAGGCACATGCAATTGGTGTGCGCGGTGAACGTGGATTGGGCTGCGCAGAACAGTATCAAGTATTGGATCAAATTGATTTCCTAGTCGGTACCTTTGGCAAGGCTTTGGCTTCAGTTGGTGGTTATCTGGTCTGTGCGCCAGTGATTCGTGACTATCTGATCAATAGCATGCGACCTTTAATTTTTAGTACCGCCCAGCCGCCACTATGTATGGCCTGGACTAGATTTATTTTTCAGAAGGTAGAGCAGCTTCAGGCAGAACGAGTACATTTGGCAGCATTGGCTGTACGCTGTCAGCAGGGCATTCAAGACTTGGGATATCACTGTCCGTCAACCTCGCAAATTGTGCCGGTACTGATTGGTGAGGCAAAACGCACCATTCAGGCGACTGAAATTATGCAACAGCAGGGGTTTTATGTGCTGCCAGTACGTCCGCCAACGGTTCCTGCCAACACCTCCAGACTCAGAATTTCCCTGAACCAGAACATTTCTGCGGATGAGCTGGACGCATGTCTGCAGGTGCTGAGGAATTTACCGCGATGAACAGCAAACAGATTGCCCAGCGTTTTGCTCAGGCAAATCTCAGTTATGAACAGCATGCGCTGGTACAAAGTACCGTAGCTGCAGAGTTGATGCATTTCATGCAGCAGCATGTGGCACAACCACATTTGCAACGGGTATTGGAAATTGGCTGCGGTTCAGGATTGTTTACCCGGCTTTTTATGCAGCATTATAGCTTTGATCATTTATTTTTAAATGACCTATATGTCGAAGTGAAGCAGCACTTCCCGGAATCTAATCGGCTTTTGTGGGAGATTGGTAATATTGAAACCTTGCCACTGCCTCAGTCTCTGGACATGGTGTTGTCTTGTTCTGCATTGCAATGGATCTCGGATTTAAAAGCATTATTGCTCAACATTGCGCAGGCCTTAAATCCCTCTGGGCATCTGTGTTTTGCCAGTTATACTGACAATAATTTAAAGGAAATTAAGGCACTGACCGGACAGGGCTTGGATTATCTGCCTTTAGCAAAGGTCTGTGAACTGCTCCAATCCTTAGGCTTTGACATTCTGCTGCAGATAGAAAAACAGATGACCTTATATTTTGAGCATCCGAAACAGGTGTTACAGCATATCAAAGCCACTGGTGTACAGGCGACGGCACAGGGGTTTCGGTGGACAAAATCGTCCTTACAGGATTTTTATACCGGCTATCAACAATTCCAAGATCCTGAAAGCAAACAGTATGCACTGACCTATCATCCGGTTTATGTCATTGCACGGAAGACAGCATGAGCGCACAGATTTATTTTGTCAGCGGCATTGATACCGCAATTGGTAAAACCTTTACTACTGGTTTCTTGGCCAAAATTTGGAATGAGCAGGGTATTCGTACTATAACCCAAAAGCTGATCCAGACCGGAAATGTCGATATATCAGAAGATATCGAACAGCATCGTGCAATTATGGGTTGTGGACTGTTACCGGAAGACCAGCAAAAACTGACCATGCCGGAAATTTTTACGTATCCGGCTTCACCGCATCTTGCTGCGCGTCTAGATGGGCGAGCCATTAATTTTGAACAGATTCAGCAGGCCACCGAACAGCTGGCTGCGGGCTATGACTGTATTTTGCTGGAAGGTGCAGGTGGTCTAATGGTGCCCTTAACCGAAGAGTTCCTAACTATTGATTATATTCAGACACATAATTATCCGGTGATTCTGGTCACTTCAGGGCGTTTGGGTAGTATTAATCATACCTTGCTGAGTCTTGAGTTGTTAAAACTCCGCGGGGTTCAATTATATGCCATTGCTTTTAATCATACAGATAACTCCAAAGATCCCTTGATCGCTGAAGATACCATTGCTTATTTAAAACAGTATTTGCAGCGTGATTTTGCTGATACGACATGGGTTGATATTCCAGCTTTAAATTTAGCCCTGTCTTCTCATAAGTAAGTGATCCGCTTGCAGCGAGGCTGATGTGAATGCTTAAATATTGAGGTTGCGCCACTGTAAATTGAATCTGATAGCCATATTTGTTTAACACCATTTTCATCAAATATAAGTCTAGCCCATGCCCATTTTGCTAGGGAGATTTATGCCAGAAACGCTGTCCCAAGTATGCATATCTTCAACCTTTGATTATCATTATGAATGATCAGCACACATGCAGCATAGCAATTGAAATGGTGTTTGCCTGTGCATGCAATAGAGCATTGTTAAGTAGGTTTTTAAAGACGGTATCTAGTTCAAAATCGGGTAGGGCAATTCGGGTCAGGCTCGGTCAGTCAATTGTTAAACTGGGTTCAATTTCCGGATAAAGCGACTGTAAATCGGCAATCACCTGAGTCAGGAGCCGTGCAATTTCAATACTGTACTAGATATCACTCAGTACTTGATCGGTAGAGGAAAGTGCTAGAAGCTGTTCCAGTAGCTGGGTACATCGGCGGATACCAAGGTGTACCTGCTGCAAGCTCTGTTGCAATTTTGGCGAGCTTGCCTGTTGTTCTGCCATCAGTTGTGCAAGCTGAATATGAGTTTTGATCGCGGTTAAAGGACTACGCAATTCATGGGCGGCGTATGAACTAAATACTTTTTCATTTTCCGGATTTTGATGCAGTTTATGTATTAAGTGCTTAGAGTTTTGGGCAAAGGACTGTACCTTGGAAGGCATTACTTTGGCATCTAAGGTTTTTAAATAGTGAGTAGCATCATTCACTGATAAATTTGGCTGACTTAAAAGGTTGAAACTTCATCTAAGGCTTTAAGCTCTCGACGAATAATCAAAACGATTAAGTCTATAACATAGCAATAAAGACAAAATTATTGGTATTAATACCGATTATAAAATCTTTTTGAGCAATTATCCACGTAGGAACATCCGCTCTGCTACCACCACTTGAATATCCTCACGACGTAACACATAACTGAGCCTCACCTTGTTGCTTTGTACTAAAGCCAACTACTTGGTGGCTTAAATCTTTCGGTGCACCTCGGGTTTTTGCTACCACATGCTGAACGACACTGACGTCAGAGCCAAATAAAGACACTTTATAGGCAATCAACTGCTCTTGATTGGTGGAATGAAGTTGTTGGGCTAGTACATTTTCATCCAAGTTTTGCATCGGCAGTTGTTGAGTCAATCGAGCGACCATTGGATGGCTGAATCAAACCAAATTGATATATTTCCTTGACTGAGCAAGGCTTTATTGTAGGTAGATCAACTGGTTGTACGATAGATCTTGGGTGCAGACCTCTTCATTTAGAAATTATATTCCCCAAGAAGCTTTCAGTAGTAGGTTTGTGCAACAAAGCCTCTTGCAAATAAAGGCTATCAAGGGATTTATACATTGTATCCAAATAGTTTATGGCCATTAAAAGCAAAAAAGCACTAAAAACCAGATCTCGAGCTAAAACTTTATAACCAAGAAATCAATAAAAGAAGAATTGGGATTGAACAGGTATTTGGAACTTTGAAAACCTTCAAAATCCTTGCCGAGCGATATCGCAACCCTGGCAAAAGACTAGGATTAAGATTTAATTTAATTGTGGGAATCTATAATTTTGAGCTGAGTAAAAAGTGAATTATGAAAGAAATCTAATATATAAAATTTTAAGAGATTATAAAAATTGGTCATACCAAAAAATAAATTAAATCTTTTATATTGTGTTTTTGGGCTAATATTACTAATATCGCCAATACAAAATGCACATTTTATCTCTTAAACACTAAATTGGTCATACCAATTTAGTGTTTAAGTACAATAAACTGTTCAATCTAGTAGTTAAGCATTTCAAGGAGTAGACAATGCTTCAACAGTGGCAACAAATTTATGATCCTATAGGCAATATCTGGATTTCGAGTGCTATTGCGCTAGTTCCAATTATTTTCTTTTTTTTAGCGTTAGCTATTTTTCGCATGAAGGGTAGTGTAGCCGCTACAATTACCGTTTTTTTAGCCTTTCTGGTCTCATTATTTTTATACAAAATGCCAATTGGAATGGCATTAGCATCAATGGTCTATGGATTCTTCTACGGCCTGTGGCCAATTGCATGGATTATTATCGGTGCAGTTTTTATATATAAGATTTCAGTAAAAACAGGACAGTTTGATGTTATTCGTTCGTCTATTCTGTCAATTACAGAAGATCAACGTTTGCAAATGCTATTAGTTGGGTTTGCTTTTGGTACGTTTTTAGAAGGTGCGGCAGGTTTTGGTGCGCCCGTCGCAATTACTGCGGCACTGTTGGTGGGACTCGGCTTTAAGCCTTTATATGCGGCTGGGCTATGCCTGATAGTTAATACTGCACCTGTTGCTTTTGGTGCAATGGGAATTCCGATCATTGTCGCTGGGCAGGTTTCAGGTGTTGACACCATGGAAATCAGTCAAATGGTTGGTCGTCAGTTACCCTTTATGGTGCCAATTGTATTGATCTGGATCATGGCAATCATGGATGGTTGGCGTGGGGTTAAAGAAACTTGGCCTGCTATTTTAGTTGCCAGCTTATCTTTTTCTTTAGCGCAATATCTAACATCAAATTTTGTTGGGCCTGAGTTACCCGATATCACTGCTGCAATTGCATCATTAATCAGTTTAACTATCTTACTTAAGTATTGGAAACCAAAACATATTTTTCTTTTTGAGGATAAAAATATACAGGTAGATGAAACTATTATCAAGCAAGCTCGTAAACAATATAGTGTGGCACAGATAGCCAAAGCCTGGTCTCCATTTCTGATACTTACAGCAATGGTGACGATCTGGAGCATCAAACCTTTTAAAGATTTATTTGTTAAGGACGGCCCATTAAGTGATTTAGTAGTTTCAATTAAAGTGCCGTATTTGCATCAATTGATTCAAAAGCTACCACCTGTCGTGCCTGAAATTAAAGATTATGATGCGATTTATAAGTTTGATTGGTTATCAGCAACGGGTACGGCGATTATATTGGCGGCATTGATCACGATTATTTATTTAAACATGAAACCTAAAGAGGCAGTTTCGACATTCTTTGAAACCGTGAATGAACTAAAAACCCCAATTTATTCGATTGGTATGGTACTGGCTTTTGCGTTCATTGCAAACTATTCAGGTCTGTCAGCAACGCTTGCTTTAGCACTGGCACATACGGGTCAGGCTTTCACCTTCTTCTCACCATTCTTGGGTTGGGTTGGAGTGTTTCTTACAGGTTCAGATACTTCAGCTAACGCATTGTTTTCAGCGTTACAAGCAACTACAGCACAGCAAATCGGTGTGCCTGAAGTCTTGTTAGTTGCTGCCAATACCAGTGGTGGAGTAACAGGTAAGATGATTTCCCCTCAATCAATCGCGATTGCTTGTGCAGCAGTGGGTTTAGTTGGTAAAGAATCTGATTTATTTAGATTTACAGTAAAACACAGCATTATCTTTACGGTGATGATTGGTATTATTGTGACCTTACAAGCTTATGTTTTCCCGTGGATGATTCCGTAAACGGGTCAAGGAAAAAAATGAAAGTCTCCGACAAAGTGGTACAGCGTTTACGTCTATTGATTGAAAAAAATAATGTGCAAGTCGGAGAGCGATTGCCTGCTGAACGCCAACTCTGTGAACAGTTAGGTGTGTCTCGTAGCTCTTTACGTGAGGCGATTCAACAACTGATTACCGCAGGGATTATTCAGAGCAAAGCGGGTGCAGGCACCTATTTAAAGCAGTTGCCTGCACATTGGTCACAGTATCAAATCGTTGAGCCATTATCCGGTTTGATGGATCAGGATCCTGAATATCGTTTTGATGTACAAGAAGCTCGTATGGTGCTTGAAGGTGGTACAGCATGGTATGCCGCACAACGTGCCACACCCAGTGATTTGATCAATATTCGTCAATGTTTTGAGCAGATTAGCCATTTTCAGGCTTTAGGTGATGATGCCCACGCAGCAATAGCGGATGCGAAGTTTCATCTGGCGATTGCAGAAGCATCCCACAATCTAGTGCTGATCCAAATGATGCGTAGTTTGTTTGATTTATTGCAAGACAACGTGATGTTAGGGCGACGTAAAGTTTACACCACACCACAACATTTTGAACAATTGCATGACCAGCATTTTGAGGTGATGGACGCAATTGAACGTCAAGACTCAGAGACTGCACGTAAGGCAGCTTGTGGGCATATTGAATTTGTTGTTCAACGCGTACGTATGATCGATGAAGAAGAAGCTCGTCGTCAACGTTCGAGTCGATTAAATAGGACATAAGTTATGATTATTTCTTCTGCAAATGACTATCGTGAAGCTGCGAAACGTCGTTTACCGCCATTTTTATTTGAATACATCGATGGTGGTGCCTATGCGGAATATACTTTAAAGCGTAATGTAGACGATTTATCAAAAATCGCTTTACGTCAACGTGTGTTAAATGACATGTCTGAGCTGAGCTTAGAAACGCAATTGTTTGGTGAAAATTTGGCGTTGCCAGTGGCATTGTCACCTGTAGGTCTAACGGGTATGTATGCGCGTCGTGGTGAAGTTCAAGCCGCGGTTGCCGCAGATAAAAAGGGCATTCCATTTACCTTATCAACAGTTTCAGTTTGTCCAATTGAAGAAGTGGCACCTGCGATTCAACGTCCGATGTGGTTTCAACTGTATGTACTACGTGACCGTGGTTTTATGAAAAATGCCTTGGAACGTGCTAAAGCCGCAGGCTGTTCTACCTTAGTATTCACAGTCGATATGCCTGTTCCAGGTGCGCGTTATCGTGATGCACATTCAGGAATGAGTGGTAAAAATGCTGCAATACGTCGTTATATGCAATCGTGTATGCACCCACACTGGGCTTGGAATGTCGGTTTATTGGGTCGTCCGCATGATTTGGGTAACATTTCGAAATATTTAGGTAAGCCGACAGGTCTGGAAGATTATATCGGTTGGCTGGGAAATAACTTTGACCCTTCAATTTCTTGGAAAGATCTTGAGTGGATTCGTGATTATTGGGAGGGTCCCATGGTTATTAAGGGGATTTTAGATCCTGAGGATGCCAAGGATGCGGTACGTTTCGGAGCAGATGGAATTGTGGTCTCCAATCACGGTGGTCGTCAGCTTGATGGTGTTTTGTCTTCTGCTCGTGCGCTTCCTTCAATTGCAAGTGCGGTCAAAGGTGACATCAAAATTTTAGCAGATTCAGGGATTCGTAACGGTCTTGATGTGGTACGTATGTTGGCTATGGGTGCAGATATTTGTATGCTTGGTCGTGCATTTGTATACGCACTTGGTGCTGCCGGCGGTTCTGGGGTAAGTAATTTACTAGATTTGATTGAGAAAGAAATGCGTGTGGCAATGACATTGACTGGTGCAAGAACCATTGCAGATATTACATCGGATTGCCTGGTCAAACTAGAGAAAGAGTAAGCGATTTAATTACTCACATTACTAAGGCTTTGCCAACTTTCCTTTGGAAAAAGAGATTCTTATCTAAATAATTTGGGTAAACAAAGCTTCCTTTTGAAAAAAACCAACCTTGGCAAGAGTCACCGACATAAAATACACTAAATAACATAATTGGTATTTTAATAAACTCTATATATAACAGTTATATAGAGTTTTTATTTTGTGTGGTGTAATTTAAGGTAGGGTGGGGTACTTTGATTTTTGGTCACTAATTTATTGTGATAATCAACAATAATAACCAACATACACATGCTTAATCTAAAGGTGTTTTACTGACTGGTATAATTTTATAATGAGAGGGGGTGTTGCCTGGGGCTACGGTTTCTGTTTTGCCTTTTGGCGTAAGACGTACAAATATAAGCTTTCTACTTTTTCACGTGCCCATGGTGTGGTACGCAAGAATCGCAATGATGATTTAACACTTGGGTCTATGCAAAAACATCTAATTTCAATTTTACGACTTAAACCTTCAAAGCCACCGTAGTAATCCAATAATTCATCCAAAATGTCAGCAAGTTTTTTGCCGTGTAAAGGGTCATTGGAGTTGTTCATAATAGATCAATCGTATTTTGGGTGGCCATTATTATAACCTGGGCTAGTTGGAAAACTAGAGAGTTGGAATGTAAGTAATGATGGACTGAATAGCCACCAAAATTCTGGAGCACACCCAGCCATCGGGTGATGCATCATATATATGACTTGGTAATCCCATTTGCTGTGTAGGAAAGTTTTTTCTTAATGGGTCACCTTTTAATGGAAGTAGGTAAGAGGAAAGCTCTAAACCTTTACGGATCGCTTCAGCACTGTATTCAAAGGCAATTAATGGTCGACCTGTGATTGCTGTTGAGGAGACCAGTGTACCCTAAAGCCAATATTCACCCCATCCATTGTAGTAAACATTAAGTTTTTTGAGCATGGATTTATTTCCTTTTGATACGTTGGCGAGCCGTATTGCTCTCATAGCGAAGAATATCATCTACACTGTTTAAATTAGGTTTGAAGAGTTCCTCTAATTCTTGTAATCGGCCTAGGACCATGGCAACGCGTACTAAATTTTCAAATGAAACATTTCGACCTGCTTCCAGATTGGATACTGTATTCACACCAATACCAGCACGTGCAGCAACATCTGCCTGAGTCATTTCCAGATAAAGTCGTTCTTTACGAAGCCTCTCACATAATAATCCAACAACTTCTTCAGGTTTTCTGAATTTTAAATCCATAATATCGGGTCTTATGTCCATATATGTCTATTAAACCACAAAATAATGGAGTTATAAAATAAACAGTTGATCGGTAAGAAGGTGCTTTATTGGCCTGATTAGATCCTATTAGATTAAAGAAATCTAATTAGACATTTACAATCTAATGGAATCTAATACAATCTATGGTAATAAATAAATCATTGCCGAGTAATTAAAATGATGACCATCTCCAATGACCCTTGGCACTTTCCACGTACCGAACTGGCGAAACAAATTTTAGGCATGTTTGAGACTGGACTAGCTAGTTCTCTGACTTTTTTTGCCCCACGCCGGATGGGAAAAACTGAATTTTTACGAAAAGATATTACGCCCCTAGCAGAACAGCTTGGATGGCGCGTTTTTTATTTCAGTTTTTTAGATGCAGGCCTGCATAGTGAAGGGCAGTTTGTAAAAGCTCTTGATGAGTTTTCAAAACAAAATGGCTTAATGGGGAAAGCCACACATTGGATTAAAAATATTGGTTCTTTAAGTACAGAGGTGGCAGGGGTAAAAGCTGAAGTGACACTTCTACAAGGACAAGTGAATTCCAGTATTTTGTCTAGCATTACTAAACTGGCTCAGCAGGGGAAACCTATTTTACTGTTACTTGATGAGATTCAGGCTTTAGCTAGTTCAAAATATAAAACCACGATTGCCAGTTTACGTACCGCTTTAGATATGCATAAAGAAACAATAAAGGTAGTTTTTACTGGTTCAAGTCGAGAAGGCCTGAGACAAATGTTTTCTGTGAGTAGTGCTCCCTTTTTTCATTATGGACAGAATTTACCTTTTCCAAATCTAACAAAAGCATTTACAGATCATCTGGCAGATGTATTTAATCAGACAACAGGACGTAGTTTGAATAAAGAAATTTTATGGCACGCTTTTTTAGATATGAAGCAAAGTCCTCAACTAGCAAGATCATTAGTGGAGCGTTTAGCCTTAAACCCAATGCTGGCTATAGATTTTGCCAAGGAACAGCTTATAGCCGATACAATGGGGCATCGTGACTTTTCGGGATTATGGGGAGAGTTTAAGTTATTAGAACAGCTAATTTTAAAAGCCATAGCGGAATCACAAGTTGAACTTTATAGTAGTCAATTTAGACAACATCTGGCTGATTCCATTGGTGTAGATAACATTGCGGTATCAAGTATTCAATCGGCCCTACGTTCTTTATCAAAAAAACAAATTATTTTTAAACCAGAAAATGGTACTTATGAAATCGAGGATGCTCTTTTTAAAGAATGGATTATGGATGAAGCATAATTTTGAAAACTCATTTGGATAAAAATTAACCGTACTGAGTTTGTCGGAGAATTTTTATTTAAGTATTTTATTCATAGACATTATTTCAATATAATGGGTGTCTATGAACAGAGAAATTCAACAAAGACTCGTATGAGTTAAATTATTTGAAGAGACTAATGATGCTGGCCTAGTTTGTCGGAGATGTGGCATTTCTAGACCAACGTTACGCAAGTGGTGGAAACGATATTCTGAGCAAGGTATTGATGGATTAAGTAGCCAGAGTAGACGTCCCTTAAAATCGCCAAATACTAAAATCAATGCTGAGCTAGAAGCCTTAATATTAGAAATGCGCTCAGCTAGAAATTTTGGTGCTCGACGTTTGCAAACAGAATTGATGAGGCTGCACGGAGTCTCGTTGTCCTTAGCGACTATCCATAAAGTACTATCCACCCATCAAGTCAAACCGATTAAAAAATTCCGTCGTAAAGCAGATTTCATTCGTTATGAACGCCCATTACCAGGCGATAGAATTCAAATGGATACCTGTAAACTGGGTCCAGGACTATATCAGTACACATCTATCGATGACTGCACACGATATCGCGTTTTAAGGATATATAAACGCCGAACAGCAGCGAATACTCTCGACTTTTTAGACTGCGTAATTGAAGAAATGCCTTTTCCCATACAGCGAATACAGACCGATCGTGGGCGGGAATTCTTTGCTGAAAAAGTACAGAAAAAAATGATGCAGCATGGAATCAAATTTAGGCCAAATAAACCAGGTTCACCTCATCTGAATGGCAAGGTAGAGCGTTCACAAAAAACTGATAAATCTGAGTTCTACGCTACTGTAGATATCGATTCTGAGGATATCCAAGACAAGCTAGCCGAATGGCAGCATTACTATAACTGGATGAGACCACATTCGGCTTTGAAAGGTAAAACACCGATGGAAAGGTACTTTGAATTATGTGAAGAAACTCCTTTCTTAGATGAAGTCCAGAAGCAATACGACCCCTCAAATGAACGGATTCAACATGCCAATTACAAGATGGATCTAGAGATCGCTAAATTGAAATGATCTCTATGAATCACACATAGAAACAATGCTAAAACTTTTGACCCCATTTGGTTTAAAATTAACTGTTGTGAAGAAATGATCACTTTCTATCAGGATATTTTCGATCTCAATGAACTGTTTAACTTCTCGAATTTGATTGTCTTTATTCACAATATTCCTATTGAGTGAGTCGAATCTGTGCTCAGGTTGAGCAGTTCGGCTACTGTTCTGAAATGACAGCTTTGTCCGTTATAATTGTATAAACATTTTGGTGTCTGGTAATTATGTCCTCATTGATCAATTTTCTATCTCACTTTAGTAATCCAACTCTTCATCGCAGTCTGAGCTATGCTAAACACATTGATAGGGAAACGATTGAGTTCTTTGAGGAAAATGATGATGTCACGATGTATGCTCAAATTGAAGGGACAGATTATTACGATACCGCGATTACCTATAATCTTAAAAAAGACCGTTTAATCGATGATGACTGCACTTGTCCAGTTGGATATAACTGTAAACATGCTGCTGCTTTAGCGCGGTTATTCTTTC
The DNA here is from genome assembly GCF_000367905.1 of Acinetobacter sp. CIP A162. GTDB lineage: Bacteria > Pseudomonadota > Gammaproteobacteria > Pseudomonadales > Moraxellaceae > Acinetobacter > Acinetobacter lwoffii. Next base: position 99,038 of record NZ_KB849162.1, read on the forward strand.
AAGAATATCGTCAGGAATTTCAACAGCGTTATGCTGAATCTCAATCTCCGCAGGGAATCGCAAAACGCCGATGGGGGGATGATCAGGCGCAGCGCTGGTTGAATGATTTTAAACGGTATTTGCAACAGACTGAACCAGAGCAATCTGTCAAAACAAACAATTATTTAATTTACCTGCTAGATCAGTCGGTCAGCTTAAAGAAATTGACAGTTGATGTTCAGAAAGCCAGACGCAATAAGAACGGCTCAATTGCAGGGGAAAGTTATTATACCCAATATGAAAATATCACCAGAAAGCATCTGACTTTACCTGAACAAAAACGACAATTATTTAACCAGATTTATTATTACGCCAAAATAAACAGCGACGAACGCTTTTATCAAAGCAATCTTGATATCTCAAGCATTTTATTGGAGCATTTCAAATCTTTTATTCAAAGTGGCGATGTGTACTGGAAAAAAAAGAGCCATACTGCACTTCAATGGTCAGAACAAGGCTATCACATCGAACTGATCTGGCAACAAGGTGTAAACAAACAGACAGAGCATTTAAACATTGAATTGGTCAATGGTGATATTCGACTCGATTTAAAATCAAATCCTCATATTCAGATTCTCGCGAGCCATCCACCATGTTATGTGGATATTCAACAGAACACGGTGGGCCAGTTATATGGTGAATATACGGCAAATCTTCTGTACCATTTTTTACAGATGCCTGATCTTCCAGCTAAGCTCTTGCCAGAGTTTGAGAAACTGACTCATCAATATTCAGATGTGAAAAATCTGCCTCAACCCGAGTTTATTCAGCATATTGATGTCTTTGAGGGTAGTCCCCAGCCAATTTTACGCTTCGGTGTTTCAGATAAATTTGATTGGAAATGGGAAGAGTCTGTTTGTGCTGAAATTGAATTCTCCTATGCAGGTGGGCGAATTAAAGCAGGTACATCAGGTGACAGTTTTATTGGTGAACAGCATGGCAAAATGGTGCGACAGCTTCGGGACTTAGTTCAGGAACAACAGTCAATCCAGCGTTTACAGCTATTGGTCGAATCACTGAAGTGGGTGAAAGATCTTAGTTATGACCAGCAATTAAAACTGGATAAACAACGTCTTGATTCTATGGTTTTTGCTTTCTATGGAGACTGGATCAAACAGCTCATGCCCATCAATCAAATTGAGTTGATGGGCTGGCAGATAGAGCATCTGGAAAACAGCCCCTTTAACCTGCAATATGTCGAAAATTTAAATATTTCTATCACTGAATCTGAAGGTCAGCAGGACTGGTTCAATATCGGGGCGACGGTTCAAGACAGTGCAGGTAATTCTTATAATTTGCTTGATGCGCTCGTAGCTTTGGTGCGAGTAAATCCTGATTTACTTGATCCACGGATTTTTAGTCATCTGCATGACAGTCAAATTTTCACCGTGAAAACTGCAGTTGATCAACCTGATTTGGCTCTATCCGCTAGGGATATTAAGCCGGTATTGTTACATCTGCAGAGCATTTTACAGCAAGAAGAGCGTAGTATTGATCGCTATGATGCGAGTCAATTATTAGAATTGCAGCATAATCTTGGGATGACATGGCAGGTCAGTGATCGCCTGCAGCAATTTGTACAGAAATTCAAACAAGGCTATCAGCAACAACTGCCGACACCACAAGGTTTTCAGGGGGAGTTGCGTCCATACCAGCAGCAGGGCTTAGGCTGGTTACAGTTTTTAAGGGAAACCCAGCATGGCGGGATTCTGGCAGATGATATGGGCTTGGGGAAAACAGCACAAACTTTAGCCCATTTACTCATGGAAAAGCAGGCTGGATATTTGCAGGACAGTCCCGCCTTAATTGTTGCACCCACATCGCTGATGCATAACTGGTTCAAAGAAGCGGAGAAATTTACCCCTGAGCTCAAGGTATTGCTGCTACAGGGGCCCGACCGCCATCAGAATTTTGAGCAGATTCCGCACTATGATATTGTGTTAACCACCTATCCGCTTCTAGCGAGAGATGAAGAACAACTAAAGCAATATGAATATCATCAACTCATTTTGGATGAGGCGCAGAATATCAAAAATCCGCGTGCCAAAGCTGCACAGGTAGTACGCCAATTAAAAGCACGACATCGTTTGTGTCTAACAGGTACCCCGATGGAAAATCATTTGGGTGAACTGTGGGCACTATTTTATTTCCTGATGCCAGGATTTTTATATTCACAAGAAATTTTTAATAAAAAGTACCGTCATCCGATTGAAAAACGCGGTGATCAGCAGTTAAGGCAAAAGCTGGTCAACCGGATTAAGCCCTTCATTTTACGTCGCTTGAAAACTGACGTAGCCAAAGAATTGCCAGAAAAAACTACGATTGAAGTCAATATTGATATGAATGACCAGCAATCCAAGTTATATGAGGCTGTTCGTGCCACGATGCAGGAAAATATTCAGAAAATTGTGGCAGAAAAAGGCTTTAAACGTAGTCAAATTCAAATTTTAGATGCCTTACTGAAGCTACGTCAGGTGTGCTGCCATCCTAGCTTACTAAAGCTGGATTCAGTGAAAACCGGGCAGGCACACTCTGCCAAACTTGAACAGTTGATGGATATGGTCGTTCCAATGGTGGAGGAGGGGCGAAAAATTCTGATCTTCTCTCAGTTTACCTCAATGTTGGAACTGATTGAGCAACAGCTCCATCACGCAGAAATTGGCTATGTGAAGCTGACTGGAAAGACCAAAAAGCGAGATGAAGTCATTACAGCATTTCAGTCTGGACAAGTGCCAGTATTTTTAATCAGTCTGAAAGCAGGAGGGGTCGGTCTGAATCTAACTGCCGCAGATACGGTCATTCACTATGATCCATGGTGGAACCCTGCTGCTGAAGATCAAGCTTCAGATCGTGCATGGCGGATTGGACAGGACAAGCCAGTATTTGTGTATAAGCTGATTACCAATAAAAGCATAGAAGAAAAAATTCTTGCCTTACAGCAAAATAAAGCAGAACTGGCACAGTCTATTCTAAGTACCGATCATGAGGGCGAAGCGAAACTGACGGAAAATGACGTGATGAACTTGTTTGAGAAAATTTAGTTTGGTTTCAGATTACCCTAATCATCTGTAAGTATCTGAAAGTCTGGATGCAATTTTTTCCAATGTTCTCTTAATTTTTCTTTATGAACAGAAATCATAGGTAAGTCTAGTAATAGCACTGGCCATACTGACCGTGCTTTGTCCATGATCGCGTGAAGTTGTTTTTCAATAACACGCCATGGAACACCGACTTTTTCAGCCCATTGTTCAAAGTGTTTCATCTCAGCTAAATACCAATCTTTATTTTTGGCAAGATTTAATGCGAAATGACGCTCATTTTCAATATATACACTGGTCATTAATATATCGTATGCGGGAGATAATCTGGGTGCACTTTTATCATGATAAATCATACTCCAGTTTTTTAAGTGCGCATCTCCATTGGCGAGCAAAATATTGACGAGTAAGCGGCTGGCAAATTGCTGAATATCAAGAATTTTGTTATCTGAAAATTGATAAATGATCTTTCCTATCTGCTCATAATTTGTGGTGCTGTATTTCTGATGTGGATATGCGCCGAAGATCTGAGCAAAGTCTTCGATGTGAATAAGCTCTATAGTATCAGCAGTACTCTGTCTATCAAATCTTTTGATTGCGAAAGCATATTGCTCTTGGGGTAAATTTAATGGTGGCAGGTCTTGTAAGAGTGCCATATCCACCAAGCGAATCTCAGGGACATCTATGCCGACTGTTTTGGCAAGGCTCATCATAGAATATTCATTTAGTGGAACAAAACCATGTCTGGAAGAAGGAGTTTTGATAATCCAATCCCCTAATAGACTGGATTCTATTGCCTGTGCTAATGTAAAACGCCCATCTTTGGCTTTCATGGAAAACTTCATTTGGACGCCAGCCAAGGAAAACTTATTATCTGTTCGAATCTCTTGCTTTAAAATCTGATCTGGATTCGAGATCTGCAGTTTGAATTTTATTTCATCTGGAATTTCTTCTGGATCTAATGGGGTCGCAATGAGTGCTCCAGGTAAGTCATGACCTAAAGCTGCCAATAACTGAAATTCATTGTCTATATGTACTTTAAGGCTTTGTGCAATGAGTTCGCGTAATGCGCCTTCTGGTAGCAAGTTTGATAGCAAGGGGTGTAAGCGCTGATGTGTAACATAGGTCTTTTCTAAAATCTTATCTGCTTGAGGATACAAGGGGGAAGTCAGCAAGCTCAAGGTCTGGCGTTGCTGATCAAATCGGAAAGAATCCGTAAAAACCAGAATATTTTTTCCGCTCTGAAATCCTGCCAAGTATCCAACGACAGCGTGATGTAATGTTAATTTCAGGACGGCAACAGTATTCATGGTTCCTCTCCTCCGAGAAGACCCTTCCATGGGTTAGTCATTAAGTCATCCTGATCTTCAATAGTGACTTTAATTTCATCATTCAATAATTGTCTAATCAAATGAACCTTATCATCAGGGATGAGCATCAGTTGAGCATTTAATCCTGCCGCGATAATTTCTAAGGTCTCTAATCGAGGGTTGCCCTGACTTTCCAGCTTTTGGTATTGCTGTCTTGAAATGCCTGTACGGGATTGCATATCAACTTGCTTTAAGCCCAATTGGGTTCGTCTTTTTTTGATTTGCTGAAGTAAAGACTCATTCATTGTAGACACATTTATTGCTTTTTAGTGTTATAAGAAACATATTAGTTTCTTTTTTCTTGAAAAGCAATTTATAATTTTATCATTTCGATCTGCAAAACAGCCTTAGCTACGTAGTGATCTGAAATGACTCTGAAAATACAGTTAAAATTTGCATTCGGACCCGCATCCTTTGTGATGGCCAGTTATTTTGATGCCAAGGAGACCCACACATTTAGAATTTTAAAAGCGGCTTTACGTTTAATTATCTTATGGATTGAAAATTGGGGTAGTGTCAATAGATCTAAAATTATAAAACGATATTATTGTGTGATTGTTCTACAATATAGCCTAGAGCTTTATAACTTTTACTCCTTCTCTGAAACATTTTGACAAATATCGGATGGTTAACATCAACATAATCATATACCTGAACTTCAAATTTACCTTCATTTGATCTATGAATACGCCCAACATATTGAGCCAAAGTGCCTTTCCATGAAATCGGGAATGCCAAGAACAAGGTATCTAAACGAGGAAGATCAAAACCTTCACCAATGTATTTTCCCGTGGCAATCACAACATGAGCATCATCTAAATTTTGTTTTTCTTTTATGTTTTTTGTATGGCTCATACCTCCCTGTAAAATAGATGTTTTATACCCTAAATCATTCAACTTATTTCTAAGATTTTCGGCATGTTTTCTACGTTCAGTTAAAATTAACGGGATCTGACCATTTTGAATACAATGAGAGACATCTTTAATAATGGCATTATTACGTTCTGTATCTTCAGTAAGATGTTGCATCAGCTTTGAAATATGTGGTTTATTTTCGGTACCAAAGAAAATTTCTGGGAATTCACCTTCATAATTTACTTTTATTAATAATTTTTTAAGCTGGGTGTGATTGTTGGATTTCGCTTTGTATACAATAGAACCAGCTTGCATGAAAATAATGGGTTGATGCCCATCTTGACGTTCTGGTGTAGCAGTTAACCCGAGAATGTAGTAGGGACTGACTTCACTGAGAAGAAATTCATAGCTTGGTGCGGATAAATGGTGGCATTCATCTACGATAATTTGTCCGTAATTAAAGGCGATAGGTTTGATTGAATTATTTACACGGTTGATTAGACTTTGATATGTTGCAATGTCAATTTGATTAGATGGTTTGGCTTTTCCACCTTGTATTGTACCAATTTCGACATCGGCTAAAAATGAATGTAATCGTTCTTTCCATTGAGAAACAAGTTCTTTGTTATGAACAATAATGAGTGTATTTGTTTGGCGTTTGGCAATGATAGAGATTGCAGTAACAGTTTTTCCAAAAGCCGTTGGTGCATGTAGAACTCCAACATCGTGTTCAAGGATTTTTTTACATGCCATTTCCTGTTCAGAGGATAATTCGGTAAGTAGATTTATATTGACTAATATGTTGCCTTTAGTACGTTGATCTTTTAGTTTTATTTTAGTATCTTGTTGATTAAGCAAGTGAATTATATCTGTTAGGCATCCTCGTGGTAAACTGAGATATTGTCCTTCAAGGCGGGCACAGCATATGTGTCTTGGAATTCCTGTCGTTGAAAAACGCATTGCTTGTGCTTTAAAAAAACGAGGGTTGGAGAAAGTGGCTAATCTTTTTAATTGAGCTATCAATTGAGAGGGTAATGTCTGAATTGGAATGTGAATCATATTTGCGAATACCAATTCAATAGCGTCTGGACATCCCGCGATCTTTTGATTTTTTTTAGGAATATTTTTTACCCATGGAGCCTCATGGTCAACATCTGTTTGATTCTGTTCGATGAAATTGTAGCCTAGTTCATTCACAATATTATTAACTTCAGAAGAACTCATTAATTCAGTTTGTTGTAAAACAGTCCATGGGTCAGTAAAGGCATTAAAGTTACTGTCAATAAAGGTACTATTTCCTAGCGCTCTTGCGTGCTTTTGTAAGGGTAATGCTATTAAATTTCCAAATCCGCCTGCTGGCATGTGATCTTGATTTGGAAACATACGATCATAAGATTCAAAATCTAGAGCTGGATAAAGTTCCATGGCCTTATCTAGAATACCTGCACCCATTAAGCGAGCTTGCTTAGCTGCAATTGGTTCAGAGAAAAATATCCAAACATGTGCGCCATTACCTGAACGAGAGCGCTCAACCAAAAATGGTATATTTAAAGATAAGCACGCTTCAGAAAATGCAGTTACACAATTTTTCCAATCTGATTTATCAAAATCTACTGCGAGTAACCTACATTGATCTGTTGCTAATAGTGGGTAAATGCCTATAACTTTCTGTCCAGTTAAATGAGAATAAAGAACTTCTTGTGTGATGGGTAATAGTTGACGGCTTTTACAGTCTGAACATTTAATTTGAGGTTTGTAACAAATGCCATGTTTCCACTCATTTGCACAAGCAACAGAATAACCAGATTTTCCACTGCTATTTTCCCAACGATAAGCAAAGGTATCAGTTCGTCCAATAAACCTTTGAGAAAATAATAAAAGTCTTTCTTCTGCTGATAAATAATTCTTATTTTTTTCTTCAAGCGATATAAGTTTTTCTTTTTCTTGATAAAGGCTTTGATATTCATTTTGTAATAATGTGATTTGGTCTAAAATTTGCTGTAATCTAACTGCAATTTCTTTTAACTTATTATTCACTGATTTTTCCTAAAACACAGCTATTACTGTCCTAATATCAAATCTTAAATTAAAGAATTACAATATAATAAATCAATTAATTTTCAAAATATTATACAAAATTATTTATATGCATTAATTTCTTTAAAGTTTTGCTCGAAGACCCTCTAGCAATTGTAAAACAGAGAACAATCCCTGAGCATTTTGAATCTGTTCTACCGGAATGCCATTAGTTAATTTATTTGATGACTTCATGAAATGCTGCATCCAGGTAGTATCTCCACCCGCCAGAGCATCTAGTGATGTGGTAATACGGATTAAAGTGAGGGCGATTTCTCCCTGTTTTGAAGTGGGATCTAATTCAAGAGAGGTTAAAGTTTTCACCGAATCTATACTGAGTATTAAGGCTAGTTGATCCTGTGCAAGACCAAGTCGTTCAGCAGCAGCTAAAACTGCCTTAGCTAATATCATTTTCTGTTTTGCAGTTTTTTCTGATGTTGTATGCATGACCGATCCCTGTTTCAGACGCTGCTAATTCATAGAGTTTATACTATTTAATTATCGTTGATCAGACACTCAATTTTTACTAAAGATATATTAAGTTTGGCTTTAGATAAGGAAGCAACGGTTAAATTATTTAACCGCATGTAGTGATTTTTAGAGCTTCAACTTGCAGTTCAAGAGATCGAGGTCTGCCAATACAGGCTAGATGTAAGCAAAATTTAAATGCAGCAAGAGCATGACCATCTTTTACTGAATAGAGTTGTAGACGAGGAAACTCTTCCTGAGTTGATGGATGTTTATCTGTTGATGCTTTTGCTAATTTGAAAAGTTGAGGCTGTTGTTTAGTATCTAACTTTGTTTGCAAATCCTGTCCAAATAAGTGCCAAAATTTGGCAGGAAATAAAGCCTTAACCTGGGAGTAAAAATGTTCGAGTTGATCGATATCCTTCCAGCGATAATGGATACCGGTATGTGATGCGGTCACTCGATTTAAAAATATATTCAGGACGTATGCAATTTGTGCTGGATTTTTACGAGCTATTTTCTGTAGATGTTCAAAAAAATATGTCACTGCATAAAGCTCTTCAGCGCTATCGAGCATTGCTGGTTTTAAGTGGGTTGAGCTATCAATACTAAATAAACGGGGATTCCATTTTTTTGATTTAATGTCTGCTAAATTTAGGGCATTTTCATACCAATAATTGACAAGCTCTTCTGGTAAATACATTTTTTGAGATACAGCTTGAGGATCGTTGTGAATCTCTAATTGATTTAAGGTTTCATAAAAGCGTTGAAGTGAAATTTTAGAGCCTTCTGTGCCGGCGAAGAAAGCAAAAAAGTCATGGGGTTGATTTGTTTGTACTGAAAGTTCTTCAAGAATGTCAGTAGCATTACTCTGAAGCCAGTTTGTTTGATCATTCAATAATATAGTGGCTAGAACTGCCTGATTTTTCTCAAAATTAAAATTTTTTTCATCCTTTGTTATTTTCAAATTTTTATACGTTGCATTGTAGCCCATGATTTTTTTAGCCAGTTCATTTTGCATATCTGAATGATGTTTCAGTAGTTTTTGACCAGCAATGAGATAACTTAAGTGAATATAACTTTTGAAAGTTTCAACGGGTTCTATATGTCCTAAAAGATGTGCGATAACAAACCAATGGTTTTGTCCATGCTCATTTTGAAGAAGTTCAGCTCGTGTTTTTTGATACTCATCTGCACTATAGTCAGTTAGCTCTTGCACAAGTGGCGCATATTCACAGTTCAGTACAAGTGATAAATGATTCGCTGTCGTGTGACGAAAAGAGTGAAATGAATAATGATGTCCTTTAAACACCTGATTCATTATCAGTTTTAGGGGTACAGTGACAGTGTGTCGATTCAGTTTTTTATTTTCATTCAAGTTGCTGAATAAATATAAACTTTTCTTATTCTCTAAACGTTTTTCAACAACAAAATCGCTAAAAAATTGGTATTCATCGTCTTTAAGCAAAGCGTAGGCAGGCACAATCCGTTCCGCACTATCAGTTTTGAGCAGATGTTGATTTCCTTGTTTTTTTGAACCATAAGGTTGGACCCAGATAGAAAATTGGGTGGTGTTTCAAAAAGTATGCTGGCATTAAACGAATCCATTATTGATATAAAAGAACACTAAATCAAAGGCTTTGAAATGATTTTCAAGCTTTTTGGAGAAGTTGCAGCTTCTCCTAAAGCCTCGCCTGATTCGATGCCGTAATCGACAATTATTGCCTTCTATACCCACAGTGAAAAATTTACCAATCAACTGTTTGCATTCTTTAAAGGTCGTAACAAAGCTATCCCAATGGTCACTTGATATACATGTATAGCTTACACCTAACTGCTTCAATTTTAATTTAAGTCGTTTTGCAGTGGCTAAATCTCGGTTACCCCATACATAAGCAACAATTTCACCTGTTTCTCGATGATAGGCATAAATTAGCCATTGTTTATTTTGCTTATGACCAACAAAAGTCCAAAACTCATCTACTTCAAGGGTTTCATAATGACTTTGCTGTGCTCGAAGTTGATATTTTGATTGGCTAAGTGTCCGTAGAACTTTACCGATACTTACTCTTTCAATTTCTGCTATATCCCTGACACCACTGCCTCGCACCATGAGGTGTAATATTTTGGTTTTGATACCTGAGTGACAGCCTTGATAACTGAGAGCATGATCACCAATAAATTGACGTCTGCATATTTTACATTGGTAATTTTGCTTACCATCTACTTTTGTGCCATTTTTCTTTATACTGTCACTTAGGCAGGCTGGACACTTGATTTCTAGAGTTATTCGCATTTCTCTATTTTATCAAAATCCAACCTGCTTTTTTTCAGCATACTTTTTGAAACACCACCCTAATCTTTAATTATTGAGATTAGATTAAAGTACAAAGCGCATTTAAGGGCTAATAGCTTATGGAGTAATCACCCCAGGTTAATTAACCCGAATCGCGGATAAGAAATAAACTTGAAAAATAAGAGGACTAGAGCCATCAGTTGAGTTACCAAACCTAAAGCTTTAGCCCCGATGTTCAATAGTAACGAATTATTCTGCGTAATTGATGATTTCTTTCTGAAATTTGAAGCAACTTATTGGAAATTTTCTAAATAAAGTCATCAGTCTATAAGAATTCGAATAGCCCAACTCAGCCTCTCAGAAATTAGTTTTATCGTCATTTGGTATATTTAGGACTTGGAAAAATTAGGCTTCATAGAAATGTCATAATTTAGAGATATTAATGTCATCGAACTGGATTAAAAAAGAACAAAAAACCCACAATAGCAAGCTGTTATGACTAAAAAAATATCCAGACGTGAACTGCTTAAGACCTCCATTGCAGGCTTCGGTGCTTTGTCTTTACCCATATCTTTGACCGCTTGTGGCAGTGATGAGGATGCTTCAGATCAAGCTCAGGCACATCCTAAAGTCGCTTTTAAACATGGGGTGGCCAGTGGTGATCCCTTACAGGATCGGATAATTCTATGGACACGCTTAAGTCCGGAAGATGAAAACCTGCGTTATCAGGTGCAGTGGGAAATTGCTGCCGATCAGGATTTTCGCCAGATAATCAATACAGGACAAGTTGAAACCAGTCGGTCGCAAGATTTCACGGTTAAAGTCGATGCGGATCGTCTATCGGCAGGGCAAACTTATTTTTACCGTTTTAAGTGTGCATCGGTATATTCATCTGTCGGTCAAACCAAAACTTTAGCCACGCAAAGCAAGCTGGTGCAATTTGCCGTTTGTTCATGTTCCAATTATCCAGCCGGATATTTTCATATCTATCAGGAAATTGCCCAGCAAGACCTAGATGTGGTGATTCATTTAGGGGATTACATTTATGAGTACGGGATGGGTGGTTATGCGACTGAACAGGCTGCAGCATTAGGCCGAAGTCTGGCTGCAGATAATGCTGAGGAAATCATTAAACTGGAAGACTACCGCAAGCGTTATGCCTTGTATCGAACTGATGCGGACTTACAAGCAGCACATCAGCGTCATCCATTTATTGTGGTCTGGGATGATCATGAGCTGACCAATGATACCTGGGAGCAGGGTGCGGAAAATCATGATGTTTCAGAAGGTGATTTTTTTGCACGTAAGCTGGCTGCTTTGCAGGCCTATTTTGAATGGATGCCGATTCGTCCAGTGTCTGAAACAGATCATTTGAATATTTATCGCCAGTTTAATTTTGGTGATCTGGTTCAGCTGAATATGCTGGATACTCGTATTTTGGCGCGTAACAAGCAATTGCAATATGCTGACTATCTTACCGCGACAGGACTAGATGCCAATAAATTTCAGACAGATTTGCTCAATCCGACGCGTACCTTGTTAGGACATACACAACGTGAATGGATACTGAAACAACTCAGCCAATCGAATGCCGTCTGGAATGTGCTGGGTCAGCAGGTGCTGATGAGCAAGATGCTAATTCCGGCCGAAATTCTGGCTGTTTTGGGGCAGATCACCAGTGGTCAGGCCACTGCAGATGTGTTGCTACAAGTGCGTCAGATGCTGACAGAACTGGTAGGCCTAAAAATACGCTATCTGCAAAATGATCCAACTTTGACAAAGGCAGAATTAGCCAGAATACTGACTGTTGTGCCTTATAATCTTGATGCCTGGGATGGGTACGTCGTGGAGCGTGAGGTGATTTATACGGCTTGTAAACAGCTGAATAAAAAACTGATTGTACTTGCAGGAGATACCCATAATGCCTGGAACTCCACTTTGAGAGATCAAGCCGGCAGTACAGTCGGGGTAGAACTAGCGACCAGTTCAGTTTCATCACCGGGTATGGAGAAGTATTTGCAGATTCCCTTAGCCCAGTTACAGGAATTTGAAATGGCATTTACTACGCTAATTGATGAGCTGAATTATTGTAATTTGAATCAACGCGGATACTTGAGTGTTGCATTTACCCCGGATCAGGTACAGGCGAACTGGATTTTTATCGATAGCATCCAGAATCGTAGTTATCAGGTTGATCAAAGCCGTGTGTATCAGCTTCAATTAGATCATGAATTAAATGAAATCAAACCGTTAAAGCAAACTGCCTAAGCTGCTTAGAGTTTAAATATCCGGGCCAATGCCCGGATATTTTTTTATAACATTTCATCCCTATAGCTATCAATATCCAGATGTTTGATCGTATTTGCAATACTGATGCTCATATTTTAGTAGCCGCGTATATAATCCGGCAAAGTGAATTAATTGCTGTTTTAGTTCGGCATACCGAGGATCATGGCTTGAATAAAAACGTAATTTTAGTCGTAGCAGGCAGGTTTTTTATAAGCCCAAAAACAGATTTTATGTAATGGGAACAAAAATCATGGCAGCCAAGGCCCAAGGAATTAAGAGCTTGGCTTTGTCCCTGATTCCGCGGATTTTAATTTGGGGATTTACGCATTGTTATGTGCATATCAACTCACCCATCAAAATAAGCCAAAAATTCTAATTATAGAATCAGTGGCTTAAACAGGATTCGGGTTAATTAAGATGTATGGTTTAATAAGTGCTGTTGTGCGATATACATGGGCTTATCCAAACTTGGTGTACATTGAATCCATGTTCCATCTGCTTGAAGCTCCCATGCACGGCGGTTATCTTGAAGATAATTCATTAAGCCATCTTGCAGAATTTGTTTAGGAAGTTTTTTATCTTCGATTGGGAAACAGGTCTCGATGCGAGAGAATAAATTACGCCCCATCCAATCTGCACTGGCGCAATAAAGCTTGTTTTCGCCCTGATGGTAAAAATAATAAACCCGGGTATGTTCTAAAAAACGTCCCACAATTGAGCGGACTCGAATATTTTCAGAAAGCCCTTTCACTTGTGGGCGTAAGCAGCAAATTGAACGGACAATCAAATCGATTTGAACGCCCGCTTTAGATGCCCTATATAGGGCATCAATTAGTTGAGGTTCAGTTAAGGCATTTACTTTAATAATAATCTGCGCTTTTTTGCCTGCTTTGCTATTTTCAGTTTCAGTTTCGATGAGTTCAATCAATTGAGAATGCAGAGTAAATGGTGCATGAAAAAGTTTTTTCAATTTGACCATTTTCCCCATGCCTGTGAGCTCCTGAAAGACTTTATGGACATCTTCACAAATATCAGCATCACTGGTCAGTAGTCCATAATCAGTATAGATTTTGGCATTCATTGCATGATAGTTACCTGTGCCTAAATGAACATAACGTTTAATTTTGTCTATTTCACGACGCACGATCAGAATCATTTTGGCGTGGGTTTTATAGCCAACGATCCCATATACAGAATGAACCGTACCGGGTTTGTCGGAGACCAAACTTTCTGAGATGAGACGCATTGCTTCGCAAGACGTAGCGAAGCGTAGTGATCCGATGAAAAACCTAAATATACCCCTGAAATCAGAGATAGAGCGGTTCAATTAGAACTAAACCCAACTATCGCAACACTAGGCTTTGGAGAATCTCGTCGTTTCTTAATTGCGTCGTAATAATGATTATCAAGATAAAATCAAAATATACAGATTTTTGTGTAAATCCTGAGTAGAATTCGACTTTTATTTTTTCTCCAGTAAAAAGGCATAGCTTTTCACTATGCTATTTTGCAAGGACGCTTTATGCTCGCGCTAGATATACAACATATTCGAATGAAACAACACGCCACTGATAAAGCACAAGCGTTGCAATGTCTAGTCGATATCTTGGTCGAAGACCAATTGGTTACACCTGATTATATTCATGGGTTGACCGGGCGCGAACAACAAAGTGCAACGTATTTAGGACAAGGAATTGCCATTCCGCATGGGACGCCTCAGTCTCGCCAATCTATTTTAAAAACTGGGATTCGTCTGGCGCACTTTCCTGAAGGAGTTGTTTGGGACGGTGAAAATAAAATTTATTTAGCAGTAGTGATTGCTGCGAAATCAGATGAGCATTTGCAAGTCTTACAAATTTTGACGCGGGCTTTAATTAACGATGTCGCTGATCAAGTGAAACAGGCTCAATCTGCAGAGCAAATTATTGCATTATTACAAGCCCAACCCGCATCTTTGGCATTGCATGAAAATTTAATCGCCACTCAAGTTCCCGCACTTGATGTAGAAGATTTGATTTGGCAGGCAACACAGTTGCTGAAACAGCAAAAAATGGTGGAGTGTGGTTTTCTGTCGGGTTTAAACCTAAACAGCATGATTCATTTAGGGGAGGGAGTGTGGTCGATCACTTCTAACCAGCATGTTTTGAGCCCAGCTGTAAGTTTGGTAAAAGCGGAACAGGTTTTAAGCCATCAGCAGGAAATGCTCAAGACTTTGGTGTGTATTGCCAGTAATGAGCAACTGGATATGCAACGGTTTCAACGGTTAATGGATATTTTGTTTGATACTGAACAAGTTCATACCCTTAACCAAGAACAAGATAGTCACCAGTTGGCGCAGTTAATTGGTGCTGAACTGATTCCTGATTGGCCATCTCGTCGTATTGTCTTAGCTAACGCTCATGGTCTACATGCGCGTCCCGCGACACACTTGGTCAATATGACCAAGAAATTTGCAGGGGATATTCTCGTTGCTGTAGATGAGGGGGCTTACGTTTCGGCAAAAAGTTTAACCAAATTATTAGCCATGGGATGTCGTCGTGGTCAAACTCTGACTTTTATTGCACAACCTGATACTGATGCTGTAGCAGGCTTAGAACAGATTATTGATGCAGTTCAACAGGGCTTAGGAGAAGAGGTTGAAGCTGTTGATCTTGTATCTCATCAGCACAGCAGTAGTGACCCAGTCGTAAATACTTTGGAATTAATGCCTTTTGAATCACATGGCGATACGGGTAGCTGCGGTATTGCGGCATCAACTGGCCTTGCTTTTGGTCCTGCACATGTGGTGAAGCCACATGAATTTAGTTATGAACGTCGCGGACAGAGTTTTAAAGCTGAGAATGAAAAGCTTGAAATTGCGCTTCATCAGGTGAAAAATAGCTTACGTCAATTCATTGCACATACTGAATCTACTGCCATTAAGCAGATCTTCATGGCACATTTGGAAATGCTGGATGATCCAGACCTCCTCCAAAGTGTACAACGCGGTTTAAAACAGGGGTTGTCTGCTGCTGCAGCTTGGCATGATCATATTGAAGTGGCTGCTACCGCACAGGCTGCACTTAGCGATCGTTTACTTGCAGAGCGTGCGGCTGATTTAAGGGATATTGGTGAGCGAGTTTTGGCTGTTTTGTGCGGTGTGGCCGATGTCACAGAACCCGAGCAACCTTATATCTTAATTATGCATGATGTTGGCCCGAGTGATGTAGCGCGTCTGAATAAAGATCGTGTTGCAGGCATTTTGACCGCGGTTGGTGGAGCGAGTGCCCATAGTGCTATTGTGGCACGTGCTCTGGCTATTCCAGCAGTTGTAGGTGCGGGTGTAGCTGTTTTAAATATTGAGAACCATGCCACAGTACTAATTAATGGGGATACTGGTGAGTATGTGGTCTCACCCGAGCAAAGTCAGATTGATCATGCCATTGCAGAGCGCCAACGCCAGCGTGAGTTGCGAGAACAAGCGGAACAGCATTGTTTAGAACCTGCCATGACACTGGATCAACATCAAGTTGAAATCGCAGCCAATATTGGCAAAGTGGGCGCTACGATACAGGCTGTGGCCGATGGGGCAGAAGCAATTGGTTTGCTACGCACAGAATTGGTCTTTATGTCACACAGCAGTGCGCCTGATGAGGCTACACAAGAAGCCGATTATCGGGTGGTGTTAGATGCTTTGGCGGGTCGTCCATTGGTGGTACGTACACTTGATGTGGGCGGGGACAAACCTTTGCCGTATTTGCCTATTGAAAAGGAAGAAAATCCATTCTTGGGCTTACGTGGTATTCGTCTGACTTTACGGAAGCCAGAGTTGCTACGTCAACAATTGGTTGCTTTACTTAAAGCAGCGGATAATCGCCCATTAAGAATTATGTTTCCTATGATTGGGCGGGTTGAAGAATGGCGAGCAGCAAAAGCAATTTTGGATGAGGTTCGCATACAGCATCCATGTGAAAACTTACAAGTCGGTATTATGATTGAGGTTCCTGCGGCAGCATTGTTGGCTCCAATTCTTGCTCAAGAAGTTGATTTTTTTAGTATTGGAACCAATGACTTGACTCAATATACTCTGGCGATTGACCGTGGTCATCCACTATTGTCTGCCGAAGCTGATGGCTTACATCCGAGTATTTTGCTATTGATTGATCAAACTGTTCGGGCAGCACATCAGCATGGTAAATGGGTGGGCATTTGTGGTGAATTGGCTGCTGATCCAAAAGCTGTGCCTGTATTGATAGGCTTGGGCGTGGATGAGTTGAGTATGTCGAGTACCAGTATTCCATTGGTGAAGGCGCAAATTCGTGGTTTGAACTATATAAATTGCCAACAGGTCGCACAGCAAGCCTTAAGTTGTGACAGTGCGTCTGCCGTACGTGCATTGGTGGAGTAATTACCGAATGGCTAAGATATTAAGCATTACTCTGAATCCTGCAATTGACCTCACCGTGCAATTGGATCAACTAAAAGTTGGCGAGGTCAATCGTCAGTTAACAGCCCAAAGCCATGCAGCAGGTAAGGGCTTAAACGTGGCACAGGTCCTTAAGGATTTGGGACATGAACTGATTGTGAGTGGCTTTTTGGGGCAAGAAAACCGTCAAATTTTTGACCATCATATCCAGCAAGAGCAATTTGATAACCAATTTATTTATGTTGCAGGTCAAACACGACAAAACATTAAAGTTGCAGAAGCTTCTGGTCAGATGACTGACATCAATGGCAAGGGCTTTTTTGTAGATACCTCAGCAAAACAACAACTATGTGAACGTCTATCTCAACTGATTTTAGAGGTTGATGTGATTGTGATTGCTGGCAGTTTGCCACAAGGTTTTTCTGCAGAAGAGCTTTCGACACTGATTCTATGGTTACAGTCTGCGGGTAAAAAAGTCGCAGTAGATACCAGTGGTGTTGCGTTGAAAGCAGCAATTGCTGCCCATCCTTGGTTGATTAAGCCTAATACAGATGAGTTGACAGAAACCTACCATTTGCCAGCAGAAACGTTTGCAGAACAGCAGCATCTTTTTGCCAGTTTAAATAGTCAGATCGAACATATTGTGGTCTCGATGGGTGAAAACGGGGTGAACTGGCTTCACCGCACGCAAACCCTGCATGCTACTGCACCGAAGGTCACCGTCCAAAGTACGGTGGGTGCGGGAGATTCCTTGCTGGCAGGTATGATTCATGGCTTGTTGAGTTCAACTTCCCCAGAAGAAACATTGAAAACAGCAACCGCAATTGCGAGCAATGCTGTGACCCAAATTGGGTTTGCCCTTCCAGACTTTGCTGTTATTGAAGATTTGAAATCGCAAATCTCAGTCCAATCATTGAGTTAATACGATGCAAGAGATAAAACATATTTTATTTGTGCCACATAGTCCCGAGCAGCCGATTAATGCAGTGATTTTGGCCAAAAAACTGTCCAAAGCAGCAACAGCACTTGGTATTTCCAATGATGTGGCGACATCAGTTGAGCATCTCGATTTATCAAATGTTATTGATACGGTTGTTTTTGTTGGACAGAAGTCGGCAGATGCGACTCAACTGCGTGACAAGGTTGTGAAAGTCATTGGTTTGAATAACGCGCAACACGATGCGATCATGCTTTTGCAACAAGTTCTTGAGCATTCAGATGCTTTAGATGAAACTATTGCAGCCAATGTAGGGGTTACACGCTTTGTCGCCATTACAGCATGTCCAACTGGTGTTGCGCATACGTTTATGGCGGCCGAAGCCTTACAACAAGGTGCAGTAAAGCACGGTTATCAGATTGATGTTGAAACCCAAGGATCGGTTGGGGCTAAAAATGTTTTATCGGCAGAAAGTATTGCCAAAGCAGATGTGGTGATCTTAGCAACGGATATTGAGGTCAATACAGATCGCTTTGTAGGCAAACGCGTATATCGCTGCAGTACAGGATTTGCCCTTAAGCAAACGGATAAGACTTTTGCAAACGCAATTGCTGAAGCCAAAGTGCTTGAAACGGGTAAGCAAACAGCCACTAAGACAGAAAATGAAAACAAAGAAAAAACTGGAATTTATAAACACCTTTTAACAGGGGTGTCTTTCATGCTGCCGATGGTGGTGGCGGGCGGTTTGATCATTGCCATCTCGTTTATGTTTGGCCTCAATCCTGTTGAAGGAAGCTTTGCCGCATCCTTAAAGCAAATAGGTGCTGCAGCATTTACTCTTATGGTACCTATGCTGGCAGGTTACATTGCTTATTCTATTGCGGATCGTCCGGGTTTAACTCCAGGTTTGATTGGCGGTTTACTTGCAACACAATTAGAGGCAGGCTTTCTCGGTGGATTAGTTGCAGGTTTTATTGCAGGTTATATTGCGTTATTTTTATCGAAACAGCTTAAACTCCCAAGTAGCCTAGAAGCA
This sequence comes from Acinetobacter sp. CIP A162, assembly GCF_000367905.1. GTDB lineage: Bacteria > Pseudomonadota > Gammaproteobacteria > Pseudomonadales > Moraxellaceae > Acinetobacter > Acinetobacter lwoffii. Next base: position 117,847 of record NZ_KB849162.1, read on the forward strand.
TTAAAACCAATTTTGATTATTCCACTATTGGCCAGTTTAGCTGTTGGTTTAATCATGATTTATGTGGTTGGACAGCCTGTTGCACAATTGTTTGAATTACTCACACACTTCCTTGCCAATATGGGGACGACCAATGCCATGATCATGGGGATTATCCTTGGGAGTATGATGTGTATTGATGTTGGGGGGCCAATAAATAAAGCGGCTTATGCCTTTACGGTGGGCTTACTTACGTCACAAACATACGGACCGATGGCGATTACCATGGCTGCGGGTATGGTACCGCCATTGGGTATGGCAATTGCAACTTTTCTGGCAAAGCATAAATTTGCCAAACCTGAGCAAGATGCAGGGAAGGCTGCTGTAGTTCTGGGCCTATGTTTCATCTCGGAAGGGGCTATTCCGTTTGCTGCCAAAGACCCGATTCGAGTGCTTCCATGCGCGATCGCAGGTGGTGCTGTAACTGGGGCTTTGGTTGCATTATTTAAATGTGAACTAGTCACTCCTCATGGCGGTGTAATGGTACTGATCATTCCGAATGCGATGAATTATCCATTAAAATATTTATTGGCGATTGCGATTGGAAGTGTGGTGACTGGTGTAGCTTATGCCGTGATAAAACAACGGTTAGAATAAGCCCTTCATAGAAGCTTTGTGAAAGCTATTTAGTGCAATAAATGAATATTTGCTCAATCCTATTTTGGACCAGTTGGAGAGTCTCTGCTTGAATTTGTCCAGGTAATAGGTCATGAGCGATATTGCTGAATCGGATTGCAACCTTACAAATCGAGCCAATAATTTCATCGACTTCTTGGACACAAAGTTCCGCTTCCTGAGTACCAAGTTTCACAAGAGCTTGTCGAGGAATATCCAGTGCCTCACCCATGATATCCATTTGATGATATCCCCCTGGTCCTTCACAGAAAGTAACATCATAGGCAGGGGCGAGTTTCCATTGCCCATTTTGGGACATCAGAAATGAAAAGTTTTTGCAATGATCATCTCGATTATTGAATACTACATTGAAAACAGCGTAAGCGTCCGCTGAACCCCATCGCTATTTTTTAATTTGAGTTGGGTTTCCAGCGGTGTGGCAGTAATTCTTCAATCTGGGTCACTTTATGTGTCGGCAACCTTTTCAGCACATCACTTAAATAGGCATACGGATCTAGCCCATTCAGCTTTGCTGACTGAATCAGGGTCATGACATTCGCAGCTCGCTGACCACTGCGTAGCGAGCCAGCAAACAACCAGTCCTTGCGTCCCAATGCCCAGGGACGCATTTGATTTTCGACCCAATTGTTGCAAATCGGTAGATTGCCATCATCCAAATAGCGACTTAAAGCTGGCCAACGCTTCAGAGTGTAATTGATCGCCTTGGCGATTGGAGAACTCGACGGCACCGTCAGATAATGTTGGTTGAGCCATTCATATAGTTGTTGCATCACCGATTAGCTATGTTGTTGCCGGTATTCGCGACGGTGTTGCGCTGTACCATCGGTCTTTTTCCTGAGTTCTGCTTCTATGGCATACAGTTTCTGAATCATCACTAATGCTTGTTCAGCGACCTGACTTTTCCCGGTCACATGCAGTTCATGGAATTTAAGATGTGCATGGGCCATGCAGCCCACCTCAATGATCTGGCCTGATTTAAAGCGTGCTTTATAACCACCATAATCATCACAGACCAGATGGCCTTGCCAGTCTTTCAGGAACTCTTCAGCATGCTTATCCTGAAAGTCATAGATCACCGCCTGAAGTAGATTGTACTGTGTGGTGGCATAGGCCCAGACATAACCTTTCTTCGGTTTTTTCTCATTCTCACCCATCTGCATGATGGTGACCGGTGTTTCATCGGCATGCAGCACCTGTTGCTGCAGTACAAGCTGTCACAGCTGCATTGCGTTGAGGCAGGTTCGTGCTCAATACGCAGAGTGAGTAGATGATCAGGTAGCGGTCGACGTTTAGGTTTGTTGGCTGGGGCTTTCTGTGTCGCTGCATCGGTTTTAGCTGCATTCAGCCGTTCCAGTTCCAGATCAACCGCGGCAATATCTTCTTCAACCGCTTCATCCCAGAGGTGGATTTGTTTGGCCGTTAAGTATTCATTCTTCTGGGCGAACTTATGCCGTTTAAACTGCAAAAGTTCATGCTCGTATTTTTGATTGAGATTAGAGAGAGATTTAACTTTAGAATCTAATTGCTGATTTGATTGTTCCAGTTGTTGTTTTGATTATGCTAAAGACTGATGCTGCAGCGCCAACTGTCGGATAAATTCCAGCAGGTGTTCATGGGTCAGTTGGTTTAAATCAGGCAGCATTTTCATGACTGCAGTATGGTTGAGATCATGTTTGGAGAATAGCAGAATGGATGAGTTCGATTTAGAGCATTGTTACCACTTGCTGCAGACCGATTCTTTGCCAAGTTAAACCGTGGATCAGTGCTTGTAACTGCTCCGGGCTGAGGGTCACGGTTTCATCTTGGTGAACTTTAGCCCAGTGGAATTTTCCCTGTTCCAGCCGTCGGGCACATAGCCAGATGCCCAGCCCATCATGCACCAGCACTTTCATGCGACGGCCACGCTTATTACAGAACAGATAAGCACAATGCGGTTTGATATAGCCAAAGGCTCTCAGCACCTGAGCCATGACAGTATCCATACCTGCTCGCATATCCAGAGGTTGGGTAGAAAGCCAGATTTCATCAATGCGGATCATTTGATCAAGCCCTGAAGTAAAAGCAGCAACTCCTTGGCCGATTCCACTGGCCATTCTATTTCGATCACCTGATCTCTTGCGGAGCATTGTTTCTGATGCAGTGGAATTCTGATATGAGCGACAGCATTCTTTTCCGGTTCAGGTGGCGGCGGTGCTTCTTGTTTGACTCTGGTGTCGGGTGAAGAATGACGGGAAGAAAGTCGGTCTGTGGAATGGAAGGGGTTGTGAATGACGAATCCATTTATGTAATAGATTGGCATTGATCTGATGTTGCATTGTGACCTTAGCCACTGATGTATTTGGCTGCAGGCAAAGCTCGACCAAGTGCTGTTTAAAATCAGTTGCGAAGATTCTGCGGGCTCTTTCTGTCGTTTGTTCAGTGTCTATAAAAGTGTCTAAGGCCATAAACATAATGTCCATTTAATAAATAATGGGCACTATTGGTATATTGAGAAAATAAGAAAAGTGGGGTTCAGCGGATGCTTACCGAAAAAGAGATCTACAGAGACCTCTTTTTATTTGGGCTTAATACGTGAAATTATTGATGAGTGTCATCTTCATTCAGAATTTGCCCTGTGTGCTTTGGTGTAATTAAAGGTGCAGTCGGACGCGGTCCTGTGTATTGCAAGCCGATACCCGCATAGACATCATCTGCTGCAACTTCGGTTTCAAAACGTTCTTTGTCTCGTTCTCGGATTTCTTGGCTAATTTCTTCAACATCACTCTGGTCAACACCCAATTCTTCTAAAATCGCACCGCCAAATAGCATTGCCGACTCGAAGGTTTCTCGAATCATGTAATCCACATTTTGTTTTGCTAAATGCAGCGCATGCTCACGGTCATAAGAGCGAACCAGTAACTTGGTTAAAGGAAATTCATGTTGCACCAACTCTACAATCTTATTCGTCGTTTCTTTGTGGTCTACGCAAACAACAATTGCCTCAGCCGTATCTGCTCCCGAGGCATGTAAAATATCTAAACGAGAACCATCGCCATAGTAAATTTTAAATCCAAATCTTTCAGCGTTTTGAATCATGTCGATATCATTATCAATGATGGTCACATCAATCCCTCGAGCAAGCAGTAATTGACTGGAGACTTGTCCAAAACGACCGAAACCAATCATCAATACTTTTCCAGAAAGTCCTTCGGCAATACGGATATTTTCTAAAGAAGTTTGTTCTGTAGTTTGGGTAAAAGGTTTAAATAGAATGCCTATAATCGGGGTCAAAATCATCGACAAGACTACAATCGCAGTCAGGTTTGAGCTTTCAACAGCACTAATGATTTGAGCACTCATGGCGGCAGCAAAGAGTACAAAAGCAAACTCGCCCCCTTGAGCCATCAGTAATGCGCGATCGAGTGCTTCGGAGTGTGAACTTTTGGTCATGCGTGCAATTAGGTAAATCATGGATGCTTTGACAAACATCAGCAGAAGTACAGCACTTAAGATTAACACCCAGTTATTTTTTACGACGTTAAGGTCTAGTGACATGCCTACACCTAGAAAAAATAATCCGAGCAATATGCCACGAAACGGTTCAATATCTGCTTCAATCTGATGGCGAAAAGTGGATTCGGAGAGTAATACCCCTGCAAGGAAAGCCCCCATTGCCATCGATAAGCCACTGACTTGCATCAGTAATGCTGCGCCGAGTACCACTAAGAGTGCTGCTGCAGTCATGACTTCACGGGCTTTGGCTGCGGCTAATAAGCGAAATAAAGGATTAAGCAACCAATAGCCTGCAGCGATTAAACCTGCAATTGAAATTAAACCAATTCCGATGCTCTGCAAACGCGTAGAAGTACTTTCAACAACATGATTCGGTGCGATAAAAGCGACAATTGCCAATAAAGGGACAATCAATAAATCTTCAAACAGCAGGATCGAGATAATTTTTTGTCCTCGTGGTTGAGCAATGTCTCCACGATCTCCCAAAAGTTGCATCACAATTGCAGTCGAGGTGAGTACAAAGCCTGCAGCACATACAAAACTCACTTGCCAAGAATAGCCATAGATCAAGCCTACCGCCGTTAACCCCAATGAACAGGCACTAATTTGTAATGCGCCTAATCCAAAAATTTCTTTTCTTAAACTCCATAAATACGATGGACGCATTTCTAGTCCAATCACAAACAGATACATCACAATACCAAGCTCAGCAATATGCAGAATAGATGCAGAATCGTAGAAAAACGCCAGTCCAAATGGACCAATAATTAATCCTGCAATTAAATATCCCAATACCGAGCTTAATCCTAGACGCTTTATTAAGGGGACTGAGATCACTGCCGCTGTGAGCAGTATGACAGGGGATAGAAGGCTGATAGATGTGGCTTCTGCACTCATATATTTCTCAGATTTTGTATGGGGTCTGTTGACATTTCAAGTATAGAATTTACCCGATAAAGGTAGCCAAATATATATACAGGCTTCAAGCTAATGCAACTGCACCCTCATAGCTACACCTTAGCTTATCATATGGTGTTGCTATTCCTCTGAACTGCTTTAACCTATAAATGCGTTCTCAACTAAGTATCTAATTTTATATAAATACGCCAATCTCAACTTAAAATAAGATTTTCGAATTGAATTGGTGAATGACCAAGCTTTTTATTTAGCACCACACAAATTGTATGCGACAGAATTTTACGAGTTATGCGGTGGGTTAAATGCCATAGATCTTTTGCCCTCACTTTCTGAATGTGAAAGCGATCTGTTAATTGACCAATCACTGTTTCAATCTTTCTTCGGGCTTTCATCATTATTTGCATTGTCTCTTTAGGTCTGAAATCTATCATGTTTTTTCTAAAGGGTGTTTGTAAATCAATACCCTGATATTCATAATATCGTTTCAATTCTGGTTTTAAATAGCCCTTATCTGCTCCCAGTAAACCGTAAATATCATTCGTGATTTCAGGTGCAACATCTCGCTCATCACAATGAGCAGGTGCAAAGGTATAACCCGTAATCATGCCTGAAAGATTAATGACGATATGAGCTTTGAAACCATCAAGTTTTTATGCTTTCTAGCTCTGGTATAACTACAGACAGGGAGTGGGAAGCCATCAATAAAGTGAATGTTATCTGAACCATAACGCTGAATGAGCTGTCCCATAATGGATTGACTGACATGCCACAGGTATGCACAATGTTTACAGAAATTGGGATAAGATCCTAATTTTGGAAACCATTCTAACCAATTGTTTTTGAAATACATCCAAATATTTTTGTCTGTATCTAAAACAAGAAATTCACCTACTATTTGCATAGTGATGATTTCTACATCAGTAACAGCAGGCGGAAAACCACGAGTTCTCAGAGGCTGAATAACAACAATGGGATAAAGCTGTTCTATGATTACATAGACAAAAATGATAAATTCTTCAATGGACATAACTTTGCTTTAATTTCTTGGTAGAAACTAAAATAGGGTTATGTCCTTTTTATTTCAATCACTTAAAAAGTTGAGATTGGGGTTTAATATATTGAAATATATTAATTATTTTTTTATGCTATCCAATCCATCACCAAACACCTGTGAGTCACTGACATTATTGGTTGTGAGCTGAGCTGCAAGTTTTTGCAGTGTTTCAGCATCTATTATACCTATGTGAAGTTTACGCTATTGTCATCGATATTCAGACTGATGTTTTTTACGTTTTCATTCACCTTCTCCTAAAAACCTCAAGCCAGTAGGGTCAATGAGTAGATGGAGACTATCGCGACTTTTTTGATAGCTAAGAAGCCTCCAGTGGTAAGTTTGTGCAACAGAGCCTTATTTAACTAAAAATTTTCTATTTAACTTATGTTTACCTAAAATCTAGTTTATAAATTATTTTTACAATATATTTATTAATTTCAATATTTTGAAGAAAAATAATAGAAATTTATAAAAAATTAGTTCATAAACTTATAGGATTTTTAAGAGCATTTATATGAATGACTAAGTACTGTGAAAAAAGAGAACTAGATGACGTTTAGATAAAATTTTCAATCAAATAATCTTATTGTTGTTATTTCTAGTCACATAGTCTATTTTTATTATATGAATTATTCTTCCTCACCCAAAAGACCACGTGGTCGACCAACCAAACACGGCTGTAACTATGCAGACACTAAAGAAGTTTTAATCCACCGAGGTATCGAGTTACTGACCGAACGTGGAATGAATGCTATGAGCTTGGACGATCTCATGAAATCAGTCCAAGTTCCTAAAGGGTCTTTCTACCATTATTTTGTAAATAAAGAGGCTTTTATTTTAGAAGTCTTAGATGCTTATGAACTTTATTTTGTGAAGCGATTGAATAAGTTTTTAAGTCAAACTGATCTTTCCCCACTAGAAAAGCTGCAAAATTTTGTAAAAGATGCGGGTGAAAAAATGCAAAAATATGATTTTAAACGAGGTTGTATTTTAGGTAACTTAGGACAAGAAGTGTCGTATTTACCACAAGAAATCATTGCGCGAATCGAAAATATCTTTAAGGTATGGGAGAAATTAGTTTCTGATTGCCTACATCAGTCAAATTCACAATATAGCCTAGCTGATTGCGATGAAGCTGCTTATCAGTTTTGGATTGGGTGGGAAGGTGCAGTTCTAAGAGCACGTTTGGTCAAATCAACAAGTCCCTTAGATGCATTTTATCGCTTGTTTACTTTAGCTGTAAAACAACAAATCACGTAAAAAGTTAATTAAAAAATAAATGCAGACGTCTGTATTTATTTTTTAATTAATTCTAGACAAGCAGTCTAATTAAATGGAGAGGAAGTTCTATGTACAAAGGTATTGTAATTACTAAAGATGAAGCAGGTTACACATCACAAATTACTGAGATTGCATCAAAGCCTTTACAAGAAGGAGAGGTTAGAGTCGAAGTCAAATATTCAACACTCAATTATAAAGATGCTTTAGCCATTACTGGGCGTTCACCAGTGGTGCGTAGTTTTCCTTTGACCCCAGGCATCGATTTTTCGGGTGTTGTGATTGAATCAAAACATCCAGCATGGAAAGAAAGAGATGAAGTTCTACTGAATGGTTGGGGAGTGGGTGAAAAGTATTTTGGAGGGCTAGCCGAGCAAGTCACTGTTTCTGGTGATTGGCTCATACAAAAACCTTCTGCTTTTTCTTTTAAAGATACGATGGTTATTGGTACAGCAGGTTATACCGCAATGTTGTGTGTCATGGCTTTACAAAAACATGGTATTAAACCAAGTGATGGAAAAATTTTAGTGACAGGTGCAAATGGTGGAGTAGGTAGTATTGCCATTATTATTTTGAATCATCTTGGTTATGAGATTACAGCTTCAACTGGTCGACCTCAAGAGTCAGAATATTTAACCTATCTAGGTGCGAGTGAAATTATTGATCGTATTGAATTATCTTCCCCAGGAAAGCCATTAAACAAAGAAGTTTGGGCTGGCGTAATTGATACTGTTGGAAGCCATACTTTAGCCAATGCATGTGCTAGTACAAAATATCGTGGTGCAGTTGCTGCGTGTGGTTTGGCAGGCGGAATGGATTTTCCAGCAACAGTTGCTCCATTTATTCTAAGAGGGATTACCTTATATGGAATTGATAGCGTGATGGCACCAATCGAATTAAGAAAAGAAGCATGGGAACGTTTGGCTACAGAATTAGATCAAACAAAATTAGAAACAGTAACGACTGAAATTCAGTTAACAGATGCTTTAAATATTTCAAATGAAATTTTAGATGGAAAAATTCGAGGTAGAGTTGTTGTACAGATATAGTTCAACAAAATGAGTTGTGGGACTGTTCTAAATTTTGTGTAAGTACTTAATTTTCATTTATCCTACTGAGGATAATAAAAAGAGGTACTTCACATGGATGAAGCTACAATCAAAAGTATGGCAGCTGAATTAGCTAAAGGTTTAAAAACTCCTGAAGATTTAAACCAAATGACAGCCATATTTAAAAAGTTCATGATTGAAACCGCTCTGAATACTGAGCTTTCTGAACATTTAGGCTATGAAAAGCATCAACCTAAGAAAGGATCTAATGCACGTAATGGTTTTAGCTCCAAAACAGTTCTAACACAAGATGGGCAGCTTGCTTTAGATATCCCTCGTGATCGTGACGGCTCTTTTGAACCACAGATTATTAAGAAGCATCAAACGCGCATTACTAGCATGGATGATCAAATTCTTTCGCTATATGCGAAAGGAATGACAAATAGAGAAATTGTTGCTTTCTTTAAAGAAATGTACGATGCCGATGTATCTGCCTCCCTTATTAGTAAGGTGACGGATGCTGTCATTGAACAAGTGACAGAATGGCAAAATAGAACACTCGATAGTCTTTATCCTGTTGTCTATTTAGATTGCATTGTTGTTAAGGTTCGTCAGCATTCAACAGTAATCAATAAATCAGTTTATTTAGCATTAGGCATTAACCTGGATGGTCAAAAAGAACTTCTTGGCATGTGGCTTGCTCAAACAGAATGTTCCAAATTCTGGCTGTCAGTCATGACAGAGCTTAAAAATCGAGGAGTGCAAGATATTCTTGTAGCCTGCCTTGCGAAGCAGCGCTTCTCAGGACTAAAAGGCTTTCCTGATGCGATAGCCTCTGTCTACCCTCATACTGATATCCAGCTGTGTATCGTACATGTTGTACGCAATAGCCTGAGATTTGTGAGCTGGAAGGACTACAAAGCTGTAACAGCAGGATTGAAGGCGATCTATCAGGCAAGTACAGAGGAAAATGCTTTAAAGTCCCTAGATATCTTCTGCGATCAATGGCATCACCAGTATCCAAAAATTGGAGAATCCTGGCGGGCAAATTGGGAAAATATCCGAACGATCTTTAGCTATCCTGCTGAAATACGTCATGCGATTTACATAACAAATGCAATTGAATCATTGAATAGCGTGATCCGCCATTCAACTAAAAAGAGAAAGATCTTCTCTTCTGATGATTCAGTGAAAAAGGTCATTTATTTAGCAACTTCAAATGCTGCTAAAAAATGGACCATGCCAATTCAAAATTGGCGTTTAGCAATGAATTGGTTTACGATTCAGTTCGATGATCGATTAAAAGATCATTTATAAAAAATGAGACTTACACAAAATAATTTACAGGCTCAGAAACATGAGAATACATTCTTTTGGTGAACACAATAACATTACTTTATCTAATAATTGTATTGAAGTTCGAGGTGCACGTGAGCATAACCTTAAGGATGTAGATGTTTCTATCCCAAGAAATGCACTTGTTGTTTTCTCAGGTGTATCGGGTTCGGGAAAATCATCACTTGCTTTTGGAACTATTTTTGCTGAAGCACAAAGAAGATATTTCGAATCTGTTGCACCTTATGCAAGACGCTTAATAGATCAGGCCGGAGTACCAGATGTTGATGCTATTGATGGTCTACCACCAGCAGTAGCATTGCAACAACAACGTGGTGCAAGTAATACCCGTTCTTCTGTTGGAAGTGTAACAACTTTATCAAGTCTCGTGCGAATGATTTATTCGCGTGCTGGTGCATATCCTGCCGATCAGCCAATGTTATATGCCGAGGACTTTTCACCGAACACTCCTCAAGGTGCTTGTCCTACCTGTCATGGTTTAGGTCACATTTATGAAGTTACAGAATCGACAATGGTTCCTGACCCAACACTCAGTATTCGTGAGAGAGCTATCGCATCATGGCCACCTGCTTGGCACGGGCAAAACTTACGCGATATCCTAGTAACCCTAGGGTATGATGTTGATCGACCATGGAAAGATTTACCGCAATCGGATAGAGACTGGATTTTATTTACTGAAGAAACCCCAACAGTTCCTGTCTATGCTGGTTTAAGCCCCGCTGAGACTCAATCTGCACTTAAACGTAAACTAGAACCCAGCTATATGGGCACTTTCACTGGTGCTCGTCGCTATGTCCTTCATACTTTTGCTAATACCCAAAGTACGTTGATGAAAAAACGTGTTTCACGTTTTATGGAAGGAAAAATATGCCCTTCCTGTCATGGTAAACGCCTTAAACCAGAAGCCTTATCTATTACCTTTGCTGGAGTAGATATTGGTGAGTTTATGCAACTTTCTTTGGATAAGTTAACTTGCCTGCTTGAGCCCATTGTTCTTGGCAATTTCGACGCTCATAATGCTGGAGAAAAGGCTAATAATAAAGTAACCCAACTTGATAGATCTGAACGAGCAACAACAGGTAGAGCAGTGCATTCTGTATCTCCAGATGTAAGACGTACGTCAGCACTTTCAGATGAAAAGAAAATTGCTGCCCAGCGTTTAGCAAATGGTGTGGTGGGGCGTTTAAATCAATTACGCCAGTTAGGTCTTGGTTATCTAACATTAGATAGAGCCACACCGACTCTTTCAGCGGGAGAGTTACAACGTTTGCGTTTAGCAACACAATTAAGTTCTATGCTATTTGGTGTAGTTTATGTACTGGATGAACCGTCTGCTGGATTACATCCTTCAGATAGTCAGTCATTATATGATTCTCTCGATAAATTAAGAGACGCTGGAAACTCCGTATTTGTTGTAGAGCATGATTTAGAGCTCATGCGTCGTGCTCAATGGTTAGTGGATGTTGGACCAGATGCAGGAGAGCAAGGTGGTAATATTTTATATAGTGGAGTACCTCAGGGTTTAAGTGAGATTTCAGCTTCACGTACTGCAAGTTATTTATTTAATAAAATCCCAGTTACTCAAAGTTATGGACGTACACCCTCTGGTTGGCTTGAACTTAACAATATTTACCGACATAACCTGCATAATATTGATGCTCGTATACCTCTTGGTGTACTTACAGCAGTTACAGGTATTTCAGGTTCAGGTAAATCTAGTCTCGTTTCTCAAGCTTTACCCGAGTTAGTACTTTCATATTTAGGCAATGAGTCTGAAACTGAAAACAATAATGAAAATAATCCTTTAAATGAAGGAATGTTGGTTAACGAGGTTACACAGGGTTCTCTGGCTGGTGATGTGGAGGCTATAAAGCGTCTGGTACAGGTTGATCAAAAACCAATTGGCCGTACTCCACGTTCTAATCTGGCAACTTATACGGGTTTATTTGATCATGTTAGAAAGTTATTTGCTGGGACTCCTGAAGCTCGCCAAGCTCATTATGATGCTGGACGTTTTTCGTTTAATGTGGCTAAAGGGCGATGTGAAACTTGTGAAGGTGAAGGCTTTGTCAGTGTAGAGTTATTGTTTATGCCAAGTGTATATGCCCCTTGTCCGACATGTCATGGTGCTCGATATAATGATGACACTCTGAAAATTCGCTGGAATGAACGTAATATTGCTGAAGTATTAGGAATGACCGTCAATGAAGCACGTGATTTTTTTGATGGAGAGGTCTCGATTGCTCGTTCACTACAATTATTAAAGGAAATTGGCCTTGGTTATTTACGTTTAGGGCAACCAGCGACTGAACTATCTGGTGGAGAAGCGCAACGTATTAAATTGGCGACCGAGCTGCAACGCAATCAGCGTGGAAATACACTGTATATACTTGATGAGCCAACTACAGGTTTGCATCCATCAGATGTAGATCGATTGTTAGTTCAATTGCAGCGATTAGTCGATGCGGGTAATACCGTGGTTATGATTGAGCATGATATGCGTGCCGTTGCACAAGCAGATTGGGTGATTGATGTGGGACCAGGTGCTGGAAATGCTGGTGGGAATATTGTTGTGGCAGGAACACCAAAAGAAATAACAGAAAATCAAGATAGCCGTACTGCTCCATATTTAGTTAATGAGTTAGTGAGTCGTGATACTAAACGTTGATATTGCGAGTGGGTAGAATAAAACCTTAAATTAAAAGCCTGTAAAATCAATCAGATATTTTTTGTTTTAGGTGGTGTGTGAGCATGAAATCTAAAAGTTTTTTTCAACTAAGGGCTTTGTTGCACAAACGGTAATCCTCCCATTAATAACCGAAGTTAAAAGTAGAGGTTAAGCAGCCATTAGAGGTGGCCTTCCTTTGTTTGCTTGGTGTGGTCTTTCATGGTTGTAATGCCACAGCCAGTTTGTTGCATAATCTTGTACTTCATCCAAAGTATCAAATAAATGTTTGCTCAGCCAACTATAACGTATAGTCCGATTATAGCGTTCAATATACGCATTCTGCTGTGGTTTACCTGGTTGAATATATTCAATACGAATACCTTGTTCAGTTGCCCAGCGTACAAATTCGTGACTGATAAACTCCGGGCCATTGTCACACCGAATAACTAACAGTTTTTCTCGCCATTCCAATAACTGATTCAATGTGTGAATAACCCTGATCGTGGGTAATGAGAATCCTGCTTCAATAGTCAAACCTTCTCGACGGTAATCATCAATCACATTCAACAATCGGAACTTACGACTATCGATCAGCTGGTCATGCATAAAATCCAGTGACCAGACCTGATTTGCCCGGATCGGCTCTTTCAGTGGTTCTGGTGCATGCCGTTTTAGTCTTCTTCTCGGTTTAATGCGCAGATTCAGTGCTAACTCACAGTAAATGCGATAAACACGCTTATGATTCCAAACATGGTTTTCAACATGACGTAGATAAGAGAAACACAGACCAAAACCCCAATCTGTATTTTCTTCAGTGAGCTCAATGAGCTGTTCTGCAATTAATGTATTGTCATCGTTTAACTTGGATTGATAACGGTAGCAGGTTTCACTGATACTAAATCCTCGGCAAGCCAAACGAATGCTAATCGCATAGTGGGCAACTGCCTGTTGTGCCATCTTACGTCGGCAAGATGGCCTCACCACTTTTTTGCCATCGCTTCCTGAATGATCTCTGCCTTTAAGCGTTCTTCAGCATACATCTTTTTAAGTCTGGTATTTTCTGCTTCCAGTTCTTTGAGTTTTGCCATTAATGATGTATCCATACCGCCATATTTGGCACGCCATTTATAGAAGGTCGCATTACTCATACCGTGTTCACGACAAAGGGCGGCTACAGGTGTGCCAGACTCCGCCTGTTTCAAAATGGACATGATCTGACTGTCAGTAAATTTAGATGTTTTCATGCAGAATCTCCTGCCTATACTTTAAGAGAAAATTCTACTTTTAGGTCCTATTGTTTTTAGGAGGGATTACTGGGTACAAACATGGACATGATGAATCCAGATCAAACAAAAGAATAATTTGATTTTCGTTTGAAACTTTCTTTTCCAAATGAATTGTTTTTAAAGCAAACATAGTAAAGTTTATGAAGTATTCTTAAGGTCAACATATCATATTTTATGAGTAAAATAGAAATCACTTAAGTTATTGAATTTTGGTTTAAGAAAGAAGGATATGAAGTTATTGTTAGGTGTATCGGATTTAACATAATCAATATTATACGAAATCACAGTGTTGTAAGCCCAAAATAGAAATGTCCGCTTTTAGAATGTGCACTTTTGCAATTTCCTTAGCGGACGGTTTGATATGTTGGTGTCTATGTCGGATAAAGAACTTAAACGATTGTCGGTCTTGCAGGAAATCTGCGATCAACGCATAACTCAATCCCAGGCTGCTCAGCTACTTCTACTTCATATTTCAGAATGTCAGGTCAGACGCTTACTGCAGAAATACAAAGTTCAAGGTCCAGCTGTATTAGCCCATACGGGTCGTGGCCAAACCAGCAATTCCAGGCTTTCTGAAGAACTCAGACTCAAGTGCCTCAATATTGTTTCTGATCAACTGCATGGTTTCGGACCAACCTTGGCGCATGAAAAGCTTATTCAACAGGAGTTATGGTTCATTCTGACCAAGGCAGTCAGTACTGTAGTCGTGCTTTTAGAGCGCTATTATTGACGAATAACTTTATTCAAAGTATGTCAGGCAGTCTTGCGCAGTACACTGCTCATGTTGGGACAATGCAGTGACTGAAAGCTTCTTTCATACATTGAAAGGTCATGTAATCCATGGCAGTGTGTTTGCCACTCGAAAAGAAGCGAATGCTGTCCTGTTCGACTATATCGAGATTTATTACAATCGAATCAGAATACATTCTGCAAATGGCTGGTTAAGTCCTGAAGCCTTTGAACAAAAATATTGTAAGAATTTAGAGGGATCGAATGTCCATAATACTGTCTAGGATCAGATAAAGGATTCTGCATCTGAAAAAAAGGCCTTTAGCTTAATTCTGAGCTTCGACTAATGACAAAATATAAGACTTCTACCTCTGAAAATTGTAAAAAATCAATTTTTTTGATCTTTAAAGAATGAGGATATAGTATTTGTAAAATTACTTAGCTGCTTAAAACTTAATTCTAATTGGTTAATAGGTGAAAAATGAAATTAGCAGAAGCTCTCTTACTTCGAAGTGATCAACAAAAAAAAATTATTTCACTAAAACAACGTATCAATGCAAATGTATTGGTACAAGATGGTGATAAACCATCTGAAGATCCAAATGAACTATTGAAACAAGTATTTTCTTTAATTCAAGAATTTCAAAAATTAAGTTATGCAATTCATGAAACTAATGCTTTAACAAAATTAAATGATGGTCGTTCTCTACTTGCTTTATTGACTTTGCGTGATGAATTTGTAGAACAGCACAAAACCCTAACTGCAGCAATAAGTAATACATCTCGTGAATCTGATCGTTATAGTACGCGGGAAATAAAGTGGCATAAAGTTATTCCAGTTTCATCATTACAAAAACAAGCTGATGATATTAGTCTTAAATTACGTGATTTAAATGTGTTAATTCAGTCGAATAATTGGAAAATTGATTTGATTGAAGCCTAATAGTCCTTTAGATATAATCAAGTTGAACATACTGGGCGAGTACAAGATCCCTTACTTCCACAACATAGGATTGTAAATAAAGTGTAGTGGCTTGCAAAGCAAGTGGATAAGCTTAAAATTTTAAGTACAAATCAATCCATCACTTGGCATAACTCAAATCTTTGTGCGAACAAAGTTACACGTTACTTATAACTACCATGTACTGACAGTATGTTCACCTCAATTACTAAAAATAAAGAAATGAGCAAGCATCAGCTCAACTACATTTCTATTTTTGGTGGTGTTTCAAAAAGTATGCTGAAAAAAAGCAGGTTGGATTTTGATAAAATAGAGAAATGCGAATAACTCTAGAAATCAAGTGTCCAGCCTGCCTAAGTGACAGTATAAAGAAAAATGGCACAAAAGTAGATGGTAAGCAAAATTACCAATGTAAAATATGCAGACGTCAATTTATTGGTGATCATGCTCTCAGTTATCAAGGCTGTCACTCAGGTATCAAAACCAAAATATTACACCTCATGGTGCGAGGCAGTGGTGTCAGGGATATAGCAGAAATTGAAAGAGTAAGTATCGGTAAAGTTCTACGGACACTTAGCCAATCAAAATATCAACTTCGAGCACAGCAAAGTCATTATGAAACCCTTGAAGTAGATGAGTTTTGGACTTTTGTTGGTCATAAGCAAAATAAACAATGGCTAATTTATGCCTATCATCGAGAAACAGGTGAAATTGTTGCTTATGTATGGGGTAACCGAGATTTAGCCACTGCAAAACGACTTAAATTAAAATTGAAGCAGTTAGGTGTAAGCTATACATGTATATCAAGTGACCATTGGGATAGCTTTGTTACGACCTTTAAAGAATGCAAACAGTTGATTGGTAAATTTTTCACTGTGGGTATAGAAGGCAATAATTGTCGATTACGGCATCGAATCAGGCGAGGCTTTAGGAGAAGCTGCAACTTCTCCAAAAAGCTTGAAAATCATTTCAAAGCCTTTGATTTAGTGTTCTTTTATATCAATAATGGATTCGTTTAATGCCAGCATACTTTTTGAAACACCACCCTATTTTTAATTCGGTTCGGCTTTGTTGCATAACGAGCTGAAAAACAGATTTTGAAAACAGCAGATTCAAATCACAAGTGCGACACATTTGTAGTTAGTTGAAAAATTTAGGTGTATTCGTAGAATCATTAGACTTTTTCAACTCGCAATTGGAAAGCACGCAATGAAGAAATACACCCAACTCTCTCAAGATGAAAGTAAGCGTCCGCTGAGCCCCACTTTTTCTCACTCATGAATACCACGATAGTGTCCACTAAATTTTAAGTGGACACCTATTTATGGATTTAAAGACAGTTATAGACAGCACACCAATGCTAAAAAAGCCCCGTCGAACCTTCACGGCTGAATTTAAACATCAACTTATTCAGCAATGCCAGCAGCCAGATACATCAGTGGCTAAGGTCGCAATGCAACATCAGATCAATGCCAATCTGTTGCATAAATGGATTCGTCAGTCCAGATCAATGCCCCTGCATTAACACCCCCTCCATTCCACAGACTGACTTTCTTCCGGTCATGCTTCACCCGACTCCAGTCAAACAAGACGCACCTCCGCCACCTGTGCCGGAGAAGAATGCTGTCGCTCATATCAGGATTCCATTGCATAAGGAACAAAGTTCCGCAAGGGATCAGATGATCGAGATCGACTGGCCAGTGGAGTCAGTAACTGAATTACTGTTGCTGATCCAGGGTTTGACTCAATGATCCGTATTGATGAAATCTGGTTGTCTACCCAGCCCATGGACATGCGTGCGGGTATGGATACTGCCATGGCTAAGGTGTTGAGAGCCTTTGGCTCGATCAAACCGCATTGCGCTTACCTGTTCTGTAATAAACGTGGCCATCGCATGAAAGTGCTGGTGCATGATGGACGGGGATCTGGCTGTGTGCCCGGCGGCTGGAACAGGGAAAATTCCACTGGGCGCAGGTTCACCAGGGTGAAAGCATGGCGATCAGTCTGGAACAGTTACAGTCACTGATCCAGGGTTTGCCTTGGCAGCGCATTGGTGGTGACGATGCTCTAAACCAGCTTGGTACATTCTGCTATTCTCCAAACGTTCTATTTCCTCTGCGTCATGACCTCAGGCATACTGCGGTCATTAAAATGCTGCCTGACTTAAGCCAACTGACCCATGAACAACTGCTGGAATTTACCAGACAGCTAGCGCTGCAGCATCAACAACTCGCAGAAGATAAACAACAATTAGATACCAAAGTTCAGCATCTTGAAGTATCAAATCAGCAATTGGATGCCAAAGTTCAACATCTTGAAGCATGCAACCAACATCTCTCTGTTCTCACTCAAAAATACGAGCATGAACTTGCGCTATTTAAACAGTATAAATTCGGTAGTAAAAATGAACATCTCACCGCAAAACAAATCCACCTATGGGACGAAGCGGTTGAAGAAGATATTGCTGCGGTTGACCTGGAACTGGAACGACTGAATGCAGATAAAATGAATACAGCTGCGCAGAAAAGCGAGTATGCACGACTCTAAAATCACCAAAGCGTTCGAATAAGTCTCGCCACGGGATACCTGAACGATAGCGCTTCAACAAATAGTCGGTTATCTTTGGCCGTTACTCCAACAGTACCCATTCGTCCAGGTAACAGATCTTTAACCTGTTCCCACTGATCATCTTTTAATGCATAGCGTTTAGTCATGAAAAAATTATGAGGACCGGTAATATTTTCTCAAGCTAATTGATGACACGCCCTAAGAATAAAAAAATATTTATAAAAATAGACGTCTTGCGTTAGTCAAAATTTAAAATTTAAACAGCCAAAAGCTACATATTATAAGGTTTTAGCCAATTCAAAAATTAGGTAAAACGATACTTTCGCAAGAGGTCTAATCTATATTTTTTAGATTTAGCTATACAGAATTTATCATTCTGTATAGCATAGACTTTATACTCTATTAGTATCTAGAGTATAGTAAGAGTCAGACTGCTTAGCTAAAAGTTCAATAAACTGCGGAATTGCACTTGCACTTTGAACCGTACCGGGTTTGTCGGAGACTTTTTTATTTAAGTTAGGCCACCTGACCTAACGGGTTAATCTTATCATAGTACATTGCTTCAAACTCAAAAGGCGACTTGTAACCCAATGCACTGTGTACACGCTCTTTATTGAACCAATCTACCCAGTTGAGTGTCGCAAGTTGTACATCCGCTAAACCTTGCCAATCTGCTTTTAAATATTCAATCACCTCTGTTTTGTATAAGCCATTCACTGTTTCAGCCAAAGCATTATCGTATGAATCACCAGTTGTACCGACTGACGCTCGTAAATTTGCTGCTTCTAGACGATTGGTATAGCGAATGGAAAGATATTGCACACCTCTATCGGAATGATGAATTACATTCTTTGGCTTACCTCGATCATGCAATGCTTGCTCCAGTGCATCAAGCACCATATCTGTATTCATACGTGTTGATACTTTCCATCCAACAATTGCTCGTGAAAACACATCAATAATAAATGCGGTATAGACCCAACCTGACTTGGTTTGAATATACGTAAAGTCACTGACCCACAGCTGATCTGGATGATCAGCACTAAAATTACGTTTCACTAAATCATTCGCTCGTTTTTGATCATCTCGGCTACGGGTGGTTTGTTTGTTCTTACCTCGCCAAACACCTTGTATACCTAGCTTTTTCATTAATCGAGCAACAGTACAGCGTGCAATAATATAGCCTTCACGTTTCAGTTTTTGCCAGACTTTACGTACACCATACCGACCTGAACTTTCCTTCCAAATTCGTTTAATCTCCTCAGCATGATGCAAGTCATGTAAATCTCGCTTTGCTCGATGTTCTGGATTTTCGCAGAGATCTAGAGTCCGGTAATAGGTTGAAGCTGCGATCGGTAAAATCCTACAAATCGCATCAACACCATATAAGTCTTTATTGTTATGGATGAAATCCACCATTATTTGTGTGGGCGGTCGAGCTCCGCCTGGGCGAAAAAAGCGGCTGCTTTACGTAGAATTTCATTGGCGCGTTGCAGTTCTTTATTTTCGCGTTCGAGTTGTTTGATACGTTCTTGGTCTGAAAGCTGCTGTACTTTAACTGGATTTTGTTTATCTAAATATTTTTGATACCAAACACGTAGTGTTTCAGGAGTACAACCCTTGCGCAGTATACTGCTCAGGGAGCAATAGCTGTGATCGCAGCCCAATTCGATGGATAATCTTTCTCGGATTCAATCAATAATTGAACCGCTCTTTCTCTGATTTCAGGGGTATATTTTAATTTTGTCATCGGGATAGTCTCTCAGAATATTGACTCTCCGACAAACCCGGTACGGTTCAGTTTCTAGGTGAAGGTGAGTGGAAACGTAAGAAACATGGACCTGAATATCGTCGCCAATGGCGTAAGCTTCATATTGGCATCGATGCTGAAACCTTGCAAATACGTGCAGTACAGCTTACCACAAATAATGTGAGCGATTCGCAAGTACTCGGTGATTTACTTGCTCAAATTCCCTTAGATGAACGAATTGATTCGGTCTATACCGATGGTGCTTATGACACGAAGCACTGCAGACAAGTCATTCTAGATCGAGATGCACATGCGGTCATTCCGCCAAGAAAAAATGCAAACCCATGGAAAGATCAGAAATTGAGATCTTTAGAGCGGAATGAGTTACTGAAAACAGTTAAACGTTTAGGAAGAACGCTTTGGAAAAAATGGTCTGGTTATCATCGTCGAAGTTTAGTTGAAACCAAGATGCATTGCATCAAACTATTAGGTGATAAATTAACAGCAAGGAGTTTTTCTAGTCAGGTGAATGAGATTCATGCACGCATAGCCGTATTGAACAAATTTACAGAATTAGGTCGTCCTCATACCCAAGTTGTCACTTGAATTCTGTTCAAATGAGCAGAGTGTTGTCTTTTAAATCTTTGTGCAACAAAGCCCTTTAAAATTACATTTAGCATAAAATCTCTTATGCGAAGTCCAATATTAAATTAATCCCTTCACAAGGAAGAAGCTTGCTACAATGACCAATAAAACTGCAAAGCATTTCTTTAACATTGCTGGCGATAAAGCATGTGCCGCCTTCGCACCAAACTTAGCCGTAATGAAACTCATGATGCTAATGCCAATAAATGCATAAATATGCACGTAACCAATGGTATTAGGTACATTAATCTCAGCATTTATACCAAAAATAATAAAACCTAATGCACCAGCGACAGCAATGGGGAATCCACATGCCGCAGATGTTCCAACCGCCTTCTGCATGACCACACCATAGCGATTCAGGTACGGAACCGTCAGACTTCCACCACCTATTCCAAAAATTGCTGATGCAATCCCAATGACACTACCAGCAGCAACTTGTTGACCTGACGACGGTAAAGTTTGCGTTGAATTAATTGCTGTTTTAGCATCTGTAAGCATCGTATATGCGACCCAAATCAGAAATAAGCCAACAATGATTTGTAGATATAACCCTGATATCAAACCAGCAATACCTGCCCCAAAAAAACAACCAATCGCCATTGGTGGAGCTAGATTTTTAAATACAGGCCATAGCACAGCGCCATTTTTATGATGTGCCATTAATGAGCTGATTGAAGTGACAACGATTGTTGCTAAAGATGTACCTAATGCGAGATGCATAACAACATCAGGGTCATAACCCATTTGAGTAAAGACAATAAAAAGCAGTGGTACAATAATCGTACCACCGCCGACACCAAACAGCCCTGCTGCAAAACCAGCAAAAGCGCCGATGACTAAAAAGGTTATAAGTTCCACAATAAACTAACTTTAAAAAGATAAAAGAATTAAGGCATTGAGTTAAGCGTGTTCCAACTGACCCACTTGATGATAAGCACGGTTAAAATACACCAGACTTTCTTCTTGATCGCTTTGTTGAACTTTAAGAACACGACACATGAAAACACTGTGTGTACCGACTTGCTGAATATCTTGAATCTCACAGTCAAAACTGACCAAGGCATCTTTCAAAATAGGTGAACCAGTTTCCATCGTACTCCAATCACCGAGTTTGAAACGATCTTCTGAGCTGAATTTACTTGAAGCAAAAGCATTTGAAAGCTGTTCATGCTGAGTACTTAGTACGTTTACAGCCAAGACTTTATTTTCAACAAAATGGGCATGTGAACGGGAGGATTGATTCATACAGACTAATAACATTGGCGGTGTATCCGTCACGCTACATACGGCAGATGCAGTAAATCCATGCATACCTGTTTCACCCGAAGTCGTAATAACATTCACTGCTGTGGTGAGTAAAGACATTGCATTTCTAAAGTCTGTTGCTTCAATCATCTCTTTCATCTCAAATGTACATATCACGTGCTCGTGCATAAAGCTGGACAAATGACCTTGCGATGATTTGTTCTGCTTCGCACGAGACTACGTTTGATTAAGCTTCTAGCTCTTTACGAACAATGGCAGCACCTGCGCTTAAAGCTTCAAGTTTGCCACGTGCCACTTGGCGAGATAGCGGTGTCATACCACAGTTAGTTGAAGGATACAGTTTATCTGCATCAACAAATTGCAATGCTTTGCGTAGCGTATTTGCTACTTCCTCTGCAGTTTCCACTTGAGTGGTTGCCACATCAATTGCACCCACCATCACTTTCTTACCACGGATCAATTCGATTAAATCCATTGGTACACGTGAGTTTTGGCATTCAAGTGAAATAATATCGAGCTTAGATTGTTGTAGTTTCGGGAATGACTCTTCGTATTGACGCCATTCATTACCTAAAGTTTGTTTCCAATCTGTATTGGCTTTAATGCCGTAACCATAGCAAATATGAACTGCAGTTTCACATTTTAGACCTTCAAGTGCACGTTCTAAGGTTGGTACACCCCAGTCATTCACTTCATCAAAGAATACGTTAAACGCAGGTTCATCAAATTGGATAATGTCTACGCCTGCTGCTTCAAGTTCTAAAGCTTCTTGGTTCAAAATTTTGGCAAATTCCCAAGCCAGTTTTTCACGGCTCTTGTAGTGTCCGTCAAAAAGTGTATCAATCATGGTCATTGGACCAGGCAACGCCCATTTAATTGGCTGACTGGTTTGGCTGCGTAAAAATTTCGCATCGTCTACAAACACTGCTTTTTTACGAGAAACTTCACCCACAACTGAAGGTACACTTGCATCATAACGATTACGAATACGCATGGTTTCACGCTTTTCGAAATCTACACCTTCAAGATGTTCAATAAACGTGGTTACAAAGTGCTGACGGGTTTGCTCACCATCACTCACGATATCGATACCTGCAGTGACTTGCTCATGTAATGATAATTTCAAAGCATCACGTTTAGCTTCTAATAATTCTTCGCCTTCAAGCTTCCATGCAGACCATAATTTTTCAGGTTCAGCTAACCAAGACGGTTTTGGCAAGCTACCCGCAGTTGAAGTTGGGAGTAAAAGTTTCGGTTGTGTAAGCGCCATGTCTAATCTTCTTTCTCTAAAATTCGTCAGTCTGTGTGTCAATTCGATGTCTTAAGCAGCTGTTTCGACCTTAAAGTTTGCTGCCCATTCATTTAAAATATCTTGATATGGTTTGATGAAGTTTTCTTCTGTCCATTTACCTTGCTTAACCGCTAACTCACCACGTTCAACACGGTCATAAACGATACGTGTCAGTGAGTAATCGCCATAGCTCAAGCTTGGTTGATACTCCACACCTGCCGGAGAGTTGGTGTTGTAAATTTCAGGACGATAAATTTTTTGGAAGCTTTCCATGGTTGCAATCGCGCTGATCAATTCAAAATCAGTATAATCACGGACTAAGTCGCCAGCGAAATAGAATGCGAGTGGTGCATTACCACCTTCTGGTTTGAAGTAACGTACACGTAAGCCCATTTTGGCGAAATATTCATCGGTACGTGAATATTCATCATTGGTATATTCCTCACCTAAAATAGGATGTACGTTTGCCGTACGGTAATAGGTTTTAGAGGTTGAAACACTTAAACAAATCACAGGTGGCTTGGTAAATTCTGCCTTAAATACATCTGAATTCACCAAATGTTGATACAATTTACCATGTAGATCTCCAAAATCTTCAGGTTTTTCACCTACACCACAACCCAATTGAGGCAATACTACGCTGAAGTCGTAATCACGCACATAAGATGAGAAGCTATTGCCGATCATGCCTTCAATACGCTCCCCTGTTTTATGGTCAATCACTACACTTTTCAGTGTTTCAATAAATGGGAAAGTTTGACCATTACCTTCGATATCAATTTCAGCAGAAATGATGTCAATCTCAAGTGAATAGCGATCACCTTTCGGGTTATCAACGGTTGCCAAGCTATTAAAACGGTTGTTGATCATCGCAAGGGTACGACGCAAGTTTTCTTCACGGCTTTCCCCACGTGCCAAATTGGCAAAGTTTGTGGTTAAACGTGTGCTTTCTGCTGGTGTATAATTCTCATCAAAACGGATACGTTTAATTGAACACTCAAATGCTGTACTCATGGAGATTGCCACCTAAAAATTTTATAAAAAGCTAAATTTCTGAATGGCTGTATTTAAACGTGAATAAGAAAGTGAGTAAAACGATATAAATTCAGCTTAAGATGAGAAATACTCATCTTAATAAATTAAAGATTCTGAGGATTTTTAGGGTCTGTTGACATTTACTGTTCAAAAAAATAGCGAGAAAGTAAAATTTAATCGCCAAACTAAATTTACTTCTCGCTATGCCTCGTACAATGCTGAATGATCAACACTGGTCTAAGTTACTTTCTATTTTCCGAAATTTTGATATCTATTTCAAATCTAATTTGAGAAATTTTGTCGAAGCAATACTTTATAGAATAAGAACAGGCTGCCCATGGCGTGATTTGCCTAAAGAATTTGGTTCGTATAACTCAATCTTTAAAAAATATAATCGTTGGTGTAAAAATGATAAGTTAATGAAAATATTTAAATTAATTTCTTCAAGTGCTGATATGGAATGGGTTTTTATTGATGGTAGTCATGTTCGGGCACACCAACATTCTGCTGGAATAAAAGATCAGGATATTTCTAAAAGCATTGGTGGAAATAGTTCTAAAATACACTTAGCTGTTGATGCGGATGGCAATCCAATCGAAATTATTATCTCCGATGGAACGATACATGATGTCAAGATTGCTCCCAAAATGATTGAAAAACTTGATTTGAGTGAAACGGAAGTATGTTGTGCAGACAAAGGATATGACTCTGAATCATTAAGAGAACAAATATCTGCGAAAAAAACTAAAGCGAATATTCCAAGAAAATCAAATACTCAGTCAAATAATGATCATATGGATTGGTATTTATATAAAATCAGACACTTAGTTGAGAATGCATTTTGTAGGTTAAAGCAGTTCAGAGGAATAGCAACACGATATGATAAGCTAAAGTGTAGCTATGAGGGGGCAGTTGCATTAGCTTGTATATTTATTTGGCTACCTTTATCGGGTAAATTCTATACTTGAAATGTCAACAGACCCTA